>VAZF01000274.1 GCA_005888425.1 Alphaproteobacteria bacterium | reverse complement strand
TTCGGCGCCTTCTCGCCGATGGGCCATATCGACCCGCGGCTGTGGGGCGAAATCCTCGATCTCAACTTGACCGCCAATTGGCGGCTGATCCGCGTCATGGACCCGCTGTTGCGGGCCGCGGAGCACGGCAGGGCGGTGTTCGTGACGACCGGTTTGGCGCGCGAGGCGCTGCCCTATTACGGGCCCTACGCCGTCAGCAAGGCCGGGCTCGAAGCGATGGTCAGGATCTATGCCGGCGAGGTCGCGCGCACCCGCCTGCGCGTCAATCTGATCGATCCCGGGATCGTTCGTACCCGGTTGCGCGCCCGCATCTTTCCTGGCGAGAACCCGGCGAACCTGCCGTCGCCGGAAACGATTGCCGATGCCTTCCTGCCGCTCGTTCTCGAGGAATGCGGCCGCCACGGCGAGATCGTCGCTGCCGCCGATCTCGTGGGCTGAGCGCGCAAAAGAAAGCGGGCGCCAAGGCGCCCGCCCTCCATTCCAAAAAACCGGCTTACCAGCCCCAGTAGTACGGCCGTGAATACGGCGCGTAGGCATAGCCCGGATGCCCGTAGTAGGACGGGCCATAGCCGTAGCCATAATAGGGGTTGCCGACACCGATCCCGATCGGCCCCACGCCGACGCCGCAGCCGAACGGGCCGCAGCCGAAGCCGATCTGAGCCTTCGCCGGCGCTAAGGGCAGCGCCAGAGCGGCAAGACCAACCGCCGCGACGGCCAGAGCGCCGAGCTTGTGGTACCGCCGTTTCGTCTCAACCGTCATGATTTACCTCCAGTCGTCTCACACGGGATTCGACTACTCATGGCAACGACTGCCCGAAAGGCAGGGTTCCGCTTTGTCACCCGGCGCAATGCTTGCTTTCTACTTCTCGGAAAGGCGGGATCAGGAAATAAGCGCTTGGCGCGCTTCGCCGGATTCCGCAGCCTAGTGGGCCAGGATTTGGCTGAGGAACAGCCGCGTGCGCTCGCTCTTTGGATTGGCGAAAAAATCCTGCGGCGGTGCGCGCTCGACGATCTCGCCGCGGTCCATGAACACCATCATGTCGGCGACGGTGCGGGCAAAACCCATCTCATGCGTCACGCAGACCATCGTCATGCCCTCCTGCGCCAGTTCGACCATGACGTCGAGGACTTCCTTGATCATCTCCGGATCGAGCGCCGAGGTCGGCTCGTCGAACAACATGATCTCGGGCTTCATGCAGAGGGAGCGCGCGATGGCAACGCGCTGCTGCTGGCCGCCGGACAATTGCCCGGGATATTTGTCGGCCTGCTCAGGAATCTTCACCCGTTCGAGGTAGTAGCGTGCGGTCTTCAAATGCGGGAACAGGTTGAACTGCTGGAACACCATGCCGACCTCGCGGCGGATCGCCTCGATGTTTTTCAGATCCGAGGTCAGCTCGATGCCGGCGACGATGATGCGCCCCTGCTGGTGCTCCTCCAATCGGTTGATGCAGCGGATCATCGTCGATTTGCCGGAACCGGACGGGCCGCACACGACGACCTTCTCGCCGCGCCCGACAACAAGATCGATGTCTTTCAGCACATGGAACTCGCCGTCTAACGGCGATGGCCGCGATTCAAGGTGCGCTCGAGCCTCTGGCTGTAGCGCGACATGAAAAAACAGAAACAGAAATAGATCGCCGCGACAAAGACATAGGTCTCGCTGGCGAAGCCCTGCCAATTCGAGTCGGTGAGCGCGGTGTTTGCGGTATTCAACAGATCGAATAAGCCGATGATCAACACGAGCGAGGTGTTCTTGAACGCGCCGATGAAATTGTTGACGAGCGGCGGGATCACCATCGCCAAGGCTTGCGGTAGCACGATCAGCCGGGTGCGCCGCCAATAGCCGAGGCCCAATGCGTCGGCGGCTTCGATCTGTCCCTTCGGGATCGCCTGCAATCCGCCCCGGATGACTTCAGCGAGATAGGCCGCCGCAAACAAAATAAACGCGACCTGCGCGCGCAACAATTTGTCGATCGTGACGCCTTCGGGCAGAAACAGCGGCAGCATGACCGACGCCATGAACAGTACGGTGATCAGCGGCACGCCGCGCACCAGCTCGATGTAAGCGACGGATACAACCCGCACCGCCGGCAAGTTCGAGCGCCGCCCGAGCGCCAACAGGATCGCGAACGGGAAGGCGAACAGCATCCCGACGACGGCGAGAATCAGCGTCAGCGGCAGCCCGCTCCAATACTCGCTGGGGACATAGCGCAGCCCGAACACGCCGCCCGACATCAGGACGCCGACCATGACAAGCCCGGCCGGCCACAGCAGCACCAGCCGCCGGCCCCACAGCCTGCGGTCGCAGCTCGCCAGAACGAGGCCGATAATGATGACCACGACAAACAGCGGCCGCCACTGCGCGTCATACGGAAAGCGGCCGAAAAAGATGAAGCGCCACTTCTCGCCGATAAACGCCCAGCACGCCCCCTCACCACGGCAGGCCTGCCCGTTCGGCGCGTCCCAGACGGCGTCAATAAACGCCCAGCGGATCAACGGCGGCACCGTCAGAACGAGCAGATAGACGGCCAGGATCGTCAGGATCGTATTGAAGACGCTGTTGAACAGATTGGCGCGCAGCCAGCCGATCACGCCGCTCGTGACGACCGGCGGGCGCTGTTGCGCCGGCAGCGGGATTTCTTCGGCGATGTCGATATCGGCCATCGCTCACCGCTCCACGAGCGCGACGGCACGGTTGTAGAGATTCATGAACAGCGAGATGAGCAGGCTGATCGCGAGATAGACCGCCATGATCATCGCGATCCCCTCGACCGCCTGGCCGGTCTGGTTCAGCGTCGTGTTGGCGATCGAGACGAGGTCGGGATAGCCGATAATGACGGCGAGCGAGCTGTTCTTGGTCAGGCTCAGATATTCGCTGGTCATCGGCGGTATGATGACCCGGAGCGCCTGCGGCAAGACGACAAGGCGCATGCGCTGCCCCGACCGCAGCCCCAACGCCATCGCCGCTTCGCTCTGCCCCCAGCTGACCGCGAGAATGCCGGCGCGCACAATCTCCGCGATAAAGGTGCCGGTGTAGACGACGAGGCCGATCAGAAGCGCGCCGAACTCCGGCGACATCGCCGTGCCGCCGGCGAAATTGAAGCCGCGCAATGCCGGCACATCGAGCCGCAATGGCAAGCCATAGCCGAGAAAGACGATCGCCGGCAGGCCTAGCGCGAGCCCCAATCCGGCCCAGCCCGTCGGGAATTGCTGACCCGTCCGCTCCTGTCGCCGTTTGGCCCAGCGCCGCACCGCAAAAGCGACGACGAGCCCCGCCGCGAAGGCGATCGCCATCCAGAAATAGGCCGCCTCTGCAAACGGCACCGGAAAGGTGATGCCGCGATTGCTGATAAAGACGCCCGGCAGCAGCTCCCATGCCTCGCGCGGCGGCGGCGCGCTGCCGCGGAGGAGTGCCCACCAGAACAGCAATTGCAAGGCGAGCGGGATGTTGCGGAACGTCTCGACATAAATCGCGGCGAGCTTCGCGACGAGCCAGTTGCTCGATAGCCGCGCCAGCCCCATCACCGTACCGAGGAGTGTCGCCAACACGATACCGAGCGCCGATACATAGAGTGTGTTGACGAGCCCGACGAGAAAGGCGCGGGCGTAGGTGTCGGCCGGCGAATAGGGGATGAGGCTCTCGCCGATGCCGAACGCGGCTTCGCGATCGAGAAAGCCAAAACCGGTCGCGATGTTCTGCCGCCGCAGATTGACGATCGTGTTGTGCACCAGAAAGGCGACAAAGGCCGCCAGCACTGCGACAAAAACGACCTGGACGGCGATGGCGCGGATTTTCGGGTCGCGCCACGGCGCCGGCCGGCTCGGTGTTGCGACGGTCTGAACCGCCATGCCTGCGCCGCCCTTGTCGCTCGCGCAGCGGCCTCAGCGGATCGGCATCGCGTAGATGAGGCCGCCTTTCGACCACAGATTGTTGTAGCCGCGCTCCAATTTCAGCGGCGAGCCGAGCCCCAGATGCTTGTCGAAGATCTCGCCGTAATTGCCGACCAGCTTCACCGCGTTGTAGGCCCATTTCTCGTCGAGGTTCAGCGCCTTGCCCATACCGGGCGTCGCGCCGAGCATGCGCTTGATATCGGGCGAGTCGCTCTTCGCCATCTCGTCGACATTCTTCTGCGTGATGCCCTTCTCCTCGGCTTCCATCATCGCGTAGACGACCCAGTCGACGACGTCGTGCCACTCCTCGTCGCCGTGCCGCACGACCGGCGCCAGCGGCTCCTTCGAAATGCGATCGGTCAAGACGACATAGTCTTCGGGATTGGGCGCGCGCCCGATGCGCTGCGCCGCCAAGGCCGAGCCGTCACCGGTCATCACATCGCAGCGGCCCGAGAAAAACGCGGCATAAACCTCGTCGATCTTCTCGATGACGACCGGCTTGAACTCCATCTTGTTGCCGCGGAAATAGTCGGCGAGGTTGAGCTCGGTCGTCGTGCCGGGCTGCACGCAGATCGTCGCGCCGTTCAACTCCTTCGCAGTTTTCACGTTGAGCTTCTTCGGTACCATGAAACCTTGGCCGTCATAGAACACGACCGGGCCGAAATTGAGTCCCAACGTCGTGTCGCGCAGCAAGGTCCAGGTCGTGTTGTTCGACAGGATGTCGACTTCGCCCGATTGCAATGCCGTAAAGCGCTGCTGCGCGGTCAGCGGCACATATTTGACCTTGTCGGGATCGCCGAACACGGCGGCCGAGATGGCGCGGCAGATATCGACGTCGAACCCGGTGTATTTCCCCTGATTGTCGGGCTGCGCAAAACCCGGAATGCCGGTTGGCACGCCGCAGCTAATCGCGCCCGCCTGCTTTACCTTGTCGAGCGTCGGCCCGGCCGAGGCCGGAACGGCAGAGCCGAGCGCGGCCGCGAGACCGGCCGCCATCGCTGCTATTGCCCATGTTCTTGATGTTCTTGGCATTCGAGCCCCCTGGTTGCCGCCGCGCGGACCAGGCCGCGCTGTCCTCGTTGATTAGCGCGACGCTAGCACAGCCGCGCCGCGGCCAGCAACGCGCTCCCCTGCAAGCTTCAGGCCGAGCTAGGCGGTGCTGCGGATCTCGGCGATGTAGCGCTCGACGGCCCGCTTGAGATCGGCCGCCGCGGGCCCCGCCCTGGCGATGCCGCGCGAGATGCTGGGAACGACCCGCCCATAGTGCCGCGCGAAATCGCGCCGCACATCGGCGATCGTCGCGCCCTGCGCGCCGATGCCGGGCACCAGCAGCAAGGAATGCGGCAGGCGCTCGGCGAGCTCGTCGGCTTCGGCGCCTTGGGTAGCGCCGAGCACCGCACCGATGCAGCCGAGCTCATCCGAGGATGCGGCTGCATTCGACTCCGTGATCTCGTCCGCGAGGCATTCGGCGACCGAACGTCCATCCGGCAGCCGCGCCCGCTGCAATTCGGAGCCTTCCGGGTTCGACGAGCGGATGACGACAAACACTCCCGCCCCCTCGCGCCGGGCAATCTCGAAGATCGGCGCGAGCGAGCCCAGGCCGAGATAGGCGCTCAGCGTCATCGCATCGCCGCGAAACGGGCTCCTCGGCCCGAGGAAGGTCTCGCCATAGGCGACCGCGGTCGAGCCGATGTCGCCGCGCTTCGCGTCGACGATGACGAGTGCACCATGGGCTGTCGCCGCCTCGACGGTCTGCCGCAGCACCTCCAGCCCGGCCGGCCCATGCCGCTCAAAAAACGCCGACTGCGGCTTCACGGACGCGACCAGCGGTGCGCAGGTCTCGACAAGGCACTGGCAAAAGGCGCGCAGCCCCGCCGCGTCGTCCGGCAACCCCCAGCCCTTGAGCGCCTCGGCCGAGGGGTCGATGCCGACGCAGAGCGGTGAGCGCTCTTTCGCGAGTGCCAGAAACCGCTGTGAAAACGGCAAGGTCATCGCCGTCCTATAACAGACCGCCCGCGAACGAGGAATGCTGACGCGGGCACCCCGCGGTAGGAAGCCCAGTGTATTGGGAAATTGCTTTTCCTGCAATAAGTAGGTGGCGTGTGTCGGCCATTATCAGGCCGTTTTTCGCTTCCTTCGCACCCTTCGCCGTCTTCGGTAAGAGCAATAAGTGTTACAATTTTTAACTTGACAATCCGGATATAATATGATCTGATCCGGCAAGCTCGAAGGAATTGGGCTTCCTTCGCTCCGGCGGCGTCCTCAGAGGCGCCGCCGTTCGTTTGCCTTGGGGCTATCCATACGGGACCGTCGGCGTCTCACCGCACGCCACCGCGAGGCCGGCGTTCCGGTGAATTAGGCCGGACGATCAGACGGTCTCCACCGCTCGTTCCGCTCGCATGTAGACAAGGTCCAGGCGCTTGCTGCCCGGCGTCGGTTGGGCTGCGCTCGCTGAGATCCTGCCCGAACCCGGTCGGCCGCCTTTTTGCGCGCATGCGCAAGATTTTTTGCGCCCAACCTCAGGCTGAGCACCCTCTTGCCGCAATTCAGGCAAGCTACCGCCGACCATTTGACAGATTAACCAAGGTACCCTTGGCCTTTTCTGAATCTATACCGGACTTGGCGCTAGTCGGGAATTTGACATACCCGCGGGTTGACAGCCTGGGAACTAGCTGACTACAGTCGGTTTGCATTTCCCCCGTCCGACCCGGGCGCTCAAGATCCGGGACGACGTCCACCGCAAACTGTCCTTCCGACCTTCCAAGGCGGCGCGCATCGCGGGTCCGCTGCGCTGTGCGATGTTGCAACAACATGGAGACGCATGCGGATGCGAATGCAACGAGCCCTTGGCGTGTCCTTCGCCGCTCTCGTCCTCTCGACCGGAGCCTTCACCCAGGAGGCCCAATCGGCCGACCAACGCGGCAACACGCCCAACCGGGGTAGCGCCGGCTTCGGCAGCCCTGACCAGTACATTGCGCCGGCATCCCGGCAGCCGCCGACGTTCCAGGTCGTCGGCCGGCGCGAAGTCGGCCGGGCATCCTGGTACGGCAATTGGCACGTCGGCCGGCTGACCGCCACCGGCGAGCGCCTCGACACGGCGCATCCGACGGCGGCGCATCGCAGTCTGCCGATGCATTCCCTTGTTAAGGTAACCAACCTGAAGAACGGTCGCTCGGTCGTCGTGACGATCAACGACCGCGGTCCGGTCAGCCGTCGGCTTTCAATCGATCTCTCGCCGCGCGCCGCCGAGGAGCTCTCGATGCGGCATGACGGCGTCGTCCCCGTGACGATCGAGCAAGTCGCCGTCGCTCGCACACAGCAGTAACCGCTCTCACTCCCCGACTGACCTTCCCGTCCGGCCGCCGTCATTCTCGTGACGGCGGCCGAACGATTTCGAAACCTGCGGTTTCACAGCTTGTCACCTTTTTGCCACTGTGGCTCAAAGGGCACATCACTCGTGAAAAGCCCACCTTCCCTGCGGCCTAGATTGACTCGGATTCGGCGCTCGATTGTATTCTCGCAACGGCTTGAGCGCGGGGCGAGCGCTGCGAATTGGGGGCCGTTTCCGCAGGAGTGCGGACGCGACAAGTGGGGGAGCCGTGGACGAATTGTCCGATAGCACGAACGTCGTAGCCTTTCCGCTGAGGTTCCGGAGCAAGTCGGCGGCGGATTCGGGGAGGGCGTCGGGACCAGCGCTTTACGAGTTCACCGACCGGGAGCTGGATGCGCTGTGCCGCTGGTTCTCGGCAATGAAATACGCCTTCCCCGGGACCGAGGGCGTCATGGTGGTCAGCCATCAGCAGAGCTACTCCGCCGTTGGCCTCTACAACCCGGCAGGCGGCGCGCCGAATTGCCTGGTCGCCAAGCACGAGGTCGGCGGCGCGACGCGCTTTTTCTGGTCGACCGAGGGCGACTCGCCGCGCGTCATCAATGATCTGTCCGAGATCACCGATGCGCATATCCGCGCGATCGAGCCGCCACGCAACGAGAAGGGTTGGCTCGACCCGACGGGGTGGATGGGGGTCTATGCGACCCGTCTGATTGCGACAGCTGTACAAGTCGTTTGACTACCAGAAGGCGAACCGGCACGGTATCGCCGCTACGGCCGGCGGGCGCGCTATAAGACCGCGTCCGGCGCCGTGTCGTGGCAAGGGGGATATACAACAAGCGGGCAACGCCGATGCGGTCGGTGAGTGGAGGTCACAGGGCGGCCTCCGGCGGAAAATCGCGCAACAGTGCCCCGGTATCTGATCGTCACTCATCTGATCGTCACGCATCCGATCGTCAGGCACCGTGATCGTCAGGCACCGTGATCGTCAGGCCGGGTTTAGCAGAGGTCCGCAGATGAAAGCGCTCGCCGTCATCGGCGTTTGCGCCGGCTTTCTTGTCGCCGCTTGCTCCTCGCTCCCGACGTCCGGCCCGACCGCGAGCGACGTCAAACACCAGGAGACCAGGGACAGCGAGGTCCGCTTCGATCTTGTCGACATCGACGACAATGTCGTAGCGGCCCTGCTCGCCGCGCCGCATGAAAGCTTCCAGGCGCGCTTCAAGAAATACGGCAAGCCGCCGCAGCCGAGGATCGGCGTCGGCGACGCGATCGTGGTCTCGATCTGGGAGGCCGCCGGCGGCGGTCTCTTCGGCCCCTCGGCGACCGAACACGTCTCGGCAGGCTCGCGCAACGTCACGATTCCGGAGCAGCTGGTCGGCCAGGATGGCGGCATCAGCATCCCGTTCGCCGGCCGCGTGCCGGCCGCAGGGCGGCTCCCCGTCGAGGTGCAGCGGGAGATCGAGCGCCGTCTCCAAGAAAAAGCCATCGAGCCGCAGGTCATCCTGACGGTGACCCGCAGCGTCACCAACAGCGTCACGGTCGCGGGCGAGGTTGTGCAAGGGGCGCGGGTGCCGCTGTCTCTCAAAGGCGACCGGCTGTTGGACCTGATCGCCGCCACCGGGGGCGCCAAGTCGCCGGTCTACGAAACCTTTGTGCGACTGTCACGTGACGGGATCACGGCAACGATCCCGATGGAATCGCTTGTCGCCAACCCGGCCGAGAACATCTACGCCTATCCCGGGGACGTGTTGACGCTCGTGCGGCTGCCGCAATCCTTCACGGTGTTCGGCGCGACCGGGCTCAACACACAGGTCAATTTCACAGCCGAGCGGATGACGTTGGTGGAGGCGCTCGCCAAGTCGGGCGGTCTGCAGGATCTGCGCTCGGACCCGGCCGGCGTTTTTCTGTTCCGCTTCGAACCGCCGCCTATCGTGAAGACGCTCGGGCGGCCGCAGCTCGGCACCGGACCAGAAGGCTCCTCGCCGATGGTCTATCGCCTCGATCTGAGCGACGCCAAATCTTATTTCCTGGCGCAGCGCTTCCCGATCCACGACAAAGACATCATCTACGTCGCCAACGCCGACTTTAACGAACTGCAGAAATTCTTCTCACTCCTGAACACGCTGACGGGACCGGTCATCACGGGCATCGTCGTCAAGAACGCCGTCCCGTAACCGGCGCACGCTTCATCGCTGGCTGCAGCATCCGCTTCCCTTCCGCACGGCGATGATCGTTCTCGACCTATCGCGGCTGTTGTCGCGCGCCGGGCGCGAGACGCCGACCGGGATCGACCGGGTTGAATTGGCCTATGCCGAGCATCTGATCGCCACCGACCCAGCGGCCCTCTTTGCCACGACGACGCTCGCCGGCGGGCTGGGCCTTGTGCCGCGGCGCATATCGGAAGGTTTTGTCGCGGCGATTGGCGCGGCGTGGCGCAGCAGCATCGATACCGCCGGCGATCAGCGCAAAGTCCGGCGTCTCGGATGGCGCGGCCGCCTCGCCGCGCTCGCCGGCGGCGAGGCGCGTCTGTTCGCCGGTCTGCGTCAAAGCGGTGAGCGACCAGTCTATGTCCTGGTGTCGCACCACCATCTCGAGAAACCCGCGATTTTCGCACGCCTGCGGGCGCGCGGCCGGGCGCGCTTCGTCTGCCTGATCCACGACCTGATCCCGATGGAGTTTCCGGAATACGCCAAGCCCGGCCAGGCGAACAACCATCGCCGCCGCATTGAGACAGCGATCCGTTTCGCGGACGCGCTGATCGTCAATTCCGCGGTGACGCGCGACGCGTTATTGCCGCATCTCCACCAGGCCGGGCGCCGGACGCCGGTTCTCGTCGCGCCGCTCGGCCTTGATCTGCCGCAGGAACCAAACGACGCACCGCCGCCGCTGCAGCAGCCGTATTTTGTCTATATCGGCACCATCGAAGCGCGCAAAAACCATCTACTGCTGCTCAATTTGTGGCGCCAGCTCGCGGCCGACCTTGGCGGCACGGCGCCGCTTCTCGTGCTGATCGGGCAGCGCGGCTGGGAGACCGAAAACGTCGTCGATATGCTCGAGCGCTGCCCCGGCCTGCACGGCACGGTCATCGAGCACAACACGCTGCCCGATTCCGAGATGGTGCGGCTGCTGAAAGGCGCCCGCGCGCTGCTGTTGCCGTCTTTTGCCGAAGGCTTTGGCTTTCCGCTGATCGAAGCCTTCGGGGTCGGCGTCCCCGCGTTGTGCAGCGACATCCCGGCCCTGCGCGAGACCGGCGGCGCCGTCCCGGAATATCTCGACCCGCTCGACGGACCGGGCTGGCGCACCGCGATCCTCGATTACGCCGCGCCCGACTCACCGCGGCGGGCAGCGCAGCTCGAGCGGCTGCACGGCTGGCGTCCGCCGACCTGGCCGGAGCACTTTGCAAACGTCGACCGCCTGATCGCGGAGACCGCCGCGGCGCCGGATCCGAATTGACCGGGGCGCTATCTCGCGGAGGGCAATAGTTTCCCGAGGTGGCGCATGACCCCGGCCAGATCGGTCGGTTCGGCGGCGACCGCCTGCGCTTCCTCACAGAGGATCGCGACCGCTCGGCGCACCTGCTCGTCGGTGTGCTCCGCGGTCAGGAAAAAGCGCAACCGCGCCGCCCCCTCGGGAACCGCGGGGTAGAGGATCGGCTGCACATTAACGCCGCGCTGGAACATCGCCTGGGATAAACGGGCGGCGCGGATCGAGCTGCCGGTGATGATCGGCACAATTGCGGCGCCGATCGAACCCCCGGTGTCGAGCCCCGCCTCGCGCGCCAGCTCGAGGAACAGCCCGGCCCGCTCATTGAGCCGCCGCACCCGCTCCGGCTCCTGTTCGAGGATATCGAGCGCGCTCAGCGCCGCCGACGCGGAAGGCGGGGCGATCCCGACCGAAAAGACAAAACCCGGCGCCATCCGCTTTAGGTAATCGATGAGGTCCTTGCGCCCGGCGATATAACCACCACACGAGACGAGGCTCTTGCTCAGCGTCCCCATCCAGATGTCGACCTCGCCCGGGTCGATCCCGGCCCGGTCCGCCGAGCCGAAGCCGCGCGGCCCGAGCACGCCCAAAGCATGCGCCTCGTCGACCATGAGCCAGGCTCGATGCCGCCGCGCTACCGCGACAAAAGCAGCCAGATCCGGCACATCGCCGTCCATGCTGTAATGCCCCTCGATGACGAGGAGCGCGCGGCCGTGGCGCGGCCGAGCCTCCGCCAGCGCCTTGTCGGCCGCCTCGGGATCGAGGTGGTGAAACGAGACCCGCCGCGCGCCGGACAGCATCGCGCCCTGCACGATGCTGTTGTGAATGAGCGCATCATGCACGATGACGTCGTTGCGGCCGAGCAGATGGCCGATAACGGTGACGTTCGTCGCATGGCCGCTGACCAGCGCGATCGCGTCCTCGGCGCCGTGAATACGCGCCAGCGCGCGTTCGAGATCGCGGTGGATCGGGCGCTCGCCGGACACTGGGCGGCTCGCAGAGACCGAGGTGCCGTAGCGGTCGATCGCCGCCTTCGCAGCGTTGGCGATGCGCGGATCGCCGTTGAGCCCGACATAATTGTAGGACGCGAAATTGAGGTAGGAGCGGTTGCCGATCAGCGTCTCGGCGCCGGCGATGCCCTCATGCACGCGGAAGAACGGATCGCCGATCCCGAGATACTCCGCGGCCTCCTCGATCAGGCGAATTTCCCGATATGCCTCCAGCTGCGAAATGTCGAGCCGCCCTGCGGTGCCACCGTTCGCAGCCGGATCGGCAGAACGTGCTCGGGCCGCGGTCCCCCGCGGCGACGCGACGGAGGCCAGCTTCTGCAACAGGCGCGCCTTCGCGTCCGCCGACAGCCCGAACAGATTTCCGCCGGCGGCCAT
>VAZF01000273.1 GCA_005888425.1 Alphaproteobacteria bacterium | reverse complement strand
AGGGGCAAAAATGTCGGATCAGTCGCAACTATCGGGCATCCACGGCAAGACCTATTGGCTCGGCTGGGGATTGAGCGGACTCGCCATCGCGCTCTTTTTGATGGACGCCGTGATGAAGCTGCTGGCGCTGCCGGTAGTGCTCCAGGCCAGCGGCGAGATCGGATTCCACGGCGAGGCTTTGGCCCGCGAACTCGGCGTCATACTGCTGCTGTGTACCCTCCTCTACGCCACGCCGCCTACTGCCATGTTGGGCGCCATTCTGCTGACGGGCTATCTCGGCGGAGCCGTGGCATCGCATCTGCGCGTCGGCGACCCGCTGCTCACCCACGTCCTGTCCGGCGTCTATGCGGGTCTCTTCGTCTGGGGCGGCCTCTACCTTCGCGACGCAAGGTTAAGAGCGCTTTTTTCGCTGCATTGATCGGGCCAGACCGATAACCGCAGCCGACTGCTATCCCGACCAGCCGCTCACTCCCACTCGATTGTGCCGGGGGGTTTGGAGGTGATGTCGTAGACCACCCGGTTGATGCCGCGCACCTCGTTGATGATGCGGGTCGCGGCGCGGCCGAGGATCTCGTGCGGGAAGGGGTAGTAGTCCGCGGTCATGCCATCGGTCGAGGTCACCGCCCGCAGGGCGCAGACGAATTCGTAAGAGCGCGCATCGCCCATCACGCCTACCGTGCGCACCGGCAATAACACCGCGAAGGCCTGCCAGATCGCGTCGTAGAGGCCGGCGTTGCGGATCTCTTCGAGGAACACCGCATCGGCCTTGCGCAGGATGTCGAGCTTGTCGCGCGTGACCTCGCCCGGGATGCGGATCGCGAGGCCCGGGCCGGGGAACGGGTGGCGGTCGACAAAATCCTCGGGCAGGCCGAGCTCGCGGCCGAGCGCGCGGACCTCGTCCTTGAAAAGCTCGCGCAAGGGCTCGACGAGCGCCAGCTTCATGCGCGCGGGGAGGCCGCCGACATTGTGATGCGACTTGATCGTCACCGACGGGCCGCCGGTCGCGCTGACCGATTCGATAACATCGGGGTAGAGGGTTCCCTGCGCGAGGAATTCGACACCGCCGATCCGGTGCGCCTCCTCGTCGAACACATCGATAAAGGTGGCGCCGATCGCCTTCCTCTTCTGCTCGGGATCGGTGATCCCGGCGAGCTTTGCGAGGAACAAATCGCTCGCGTCGCGGTGCACGAGCGGGATGTTGTAATGGCCGCGGAACAGCGAGACGACCTGATCCGCCTCGCCGAGGCGCAGCAATCCGGTATCGACAAAGATGCAGGTGAGCGCGTCGCCGATCGCCTCGTGAAGGAGGGCCGCGGCAACCGCCGAATCGACCCCGCCCGAGAGGCCGCAGACAACGCGCCCCCCTTTAACCTGGGCGCGGATATGCCCGATCGCCTGGGCGCGGAACGCTGCCATCGACCAGTCGCCGGAGCAGCCGCACACCTTATGTGTAAAGTTCTTTAATAGCAGCGACCCCTGCGGCGTGTGCACGACCTCGGGGTGAAACAGGACGCCATAGATCCGTCGCTCGTCATCGGCGATCGCGGCGAAGGGTGCGCCATCGCTCGACGCGACGGGGCGGAAACCGGGCGGCAGCGCATCGACCTTGTCGCCATGGCTCATCCACACCTGCTCGCGCGCGCCTTTTGGCCAGAGCCCCTCAAAGAGCCGGCACTCGCCGAACACGTCGATAAAGGCGCGGCCGAATTCCTGATGGTCGCTTAAGGTCACGCGGCCGCCGAGTTGGGCGCAGGTCGTCTGCATGCCGTAGCAGATCGCCAAGACCGGCACGCCGAGCGAGAACACGATGTCGGGGGCGCGCGGCGTCGTCGCGACCGTCACCGAGGCGGGGCCGCCCGACAGGATGATGCCGCGCGGCGCGAAGGCGCGGATCTTCTCTTCGGTGACGGTGTAGGGCTGGATCTCGCAATAGACGCCGTTCTCGCGGACGCGGCGCGCGATCAATTGCGTCACCTGGCTGCCGAAATCGAGGATCAGGATCTTGTCGGTCATCAGAGCGGCCTAGAAAGAAAAATAGAAGGCTTTAACGCAGAGGACGCGGAGGATACGCAAAGGACGCGACGGCATCTCAACCGCATCGGGGCCTTTGCGCCCTCTGCGCATCCTTTGCGTCCTCTGCGGTGAGTGGTTCCTTTTTTTCTGCCTTGCGTTCGAAGAGGGCGACAAAGAAGCCGTCGGTGCCGTGCGCGGCCGGGGTCAGGCGGAGATAATTGTCGCCCGCGGGCCGATCAGATTGAGGATAGTCGCCGCCGATCGTCTCCGCCCAGGCGCGTGCTGCCGGGTACAGCATGAAATCGCCGTGCGCGTCGAGGAAGGTTTCGGCCTGCGCCTCGTTCTCCTCGCGCAACAAGGAGCAGGTCGCATAAATCAAGCGGCCGCCCGGCTTTACGAGGCGCGCCGCGCTGTCGAGGATCGCGTGCTGACGCTCGATCAATTCGGCGAGATCCTGCGGCGAGCTGCGCCATTTGGCATCCGGGTTGCGGCGCCAGCTGCCGATGCCGAGGCACGGCGCATCGACAAACACGCGGTCGAAGCCGCCTTCCTTTCCTTTTGGGGCGTGATGCTTGACCCAGGGATCGCGCTCGCTGGACAGCGCGCGGCGCTCGACATTGCTGATGCCGGCGCGGCGCAGCCGCTTCCCGGCGCGCTCCAAGCGCCATTCCGCCGTGTCGCAGGCGACGAGCTTGCCGCGGTTTCGCATCGCCGCGGCGAGCGCCAGGGTCTTGCCGCCGGCGCCGGCGCAGAAATCGACGACGCGCATCCCGGGACGCGCGCCGGCGAGAAGCGCGGCGATCTGCGAGCCTTCGTCCTGCACCTCGACGAGACCGTCCTTGAAGGCGGCGGTGCCGGCAAGCGGCACGCGATGCGCGACGCGCAGGCCAAGCGGCGACCAGCGGGTCGGGTCGGCGTCGATATGCTCGGCGGCGAGAGCGCGGCGGGCGGTGTCGCGGTCGGCCTTCAGCGGGTTGACGCGCAGATCGAGGGGCGCGGAAGCGTTGAGCGCCGCCATCTCGGTTTCGAGACGGTTGCCGTAAAGCTTGGCGAGGTAGGGTTCGAGCCAGTCCGGGATGTCGTTCGCAACGGCACGCGGCATCTCCGGATGTGTCAAGCTGCGGCCGGCGAGACCCAGCACGAGCCGCTCTTCGTCGCGGCTCAGCGGCGCCGGCCGGAAGCGCCCGCCGTCAAAGCTCTTTGCGATCTCCTCGGCCGCCCAGGCATCGACCAGCAATAACGCGGCGATGATGCGGCTGCGCGGGTTCGGCGTGACCTCGCCTCGGCTCGCGCGCGCGATCCACCAATCGATGACGGCGCGGCGCCGCAACACAGCGTAAAGATATGCCGAGATCTGCGCCCGGTCCTTGGCGCCGATATAGCGCCGGCGGCGGAAATAATTGGCGGCGGCGTCGTCAGCAGGTTTTGTGGCGGCCGGGATCGAGGCGTTGTCGATCGCTTCGAGAATATCGACCGCGGCGGCGATGCGGGCTCCCGGCGTCAAGCTCGGCTACGCGTCCTGCCGGTAATTCGGCGCCTCGCGGGTGATCGCGATATCGTGCACATGGCTCTCGCGCAAGCCCGCATTGGTGATGCGCACAAACCGGCAATTCTTCTGCATCTCGGCGATCGTGCGGTTGCCGGTGTAGCCCATCGCGGCGCGCAGGCCGCCGATCAGCTGATGCACGATGTTGGCGACCGGACCCTTGTGGGGCACGCGGCCCTCGACCCCTTCGGGCACGAGCTTCAACGTGTCGGTCACTTCCTGCTGGAAATAGCGGTCGGCCGAGCCCCGCGCCATCGCGCCGATCGAGCCCATGCCGCGGTAATATTTGTAGCTGCGGCCCTGGAACAGGAAAACTTCGCCCGGGCTCTCATCGGTGCCGGCAAAGAGCGAGCCGAGCATTGCGCAATCGGCCCCGGCGGCGATCGCCTTGGCGAGGTCGCCGGAGAATTTGATGCCGCCATCGGCGATGACCGGCACGCCGCGCTGGCGGCACTCGCCGACGACATCGGTGATCGCGGTGAATTGCGGGACGCCGACCCCGGCCACCATGCGGGTCGTGCAGATCGAGCCCGGGCCGATGCCGACCTTGACCGCGTCGGCGCCGGCCTCGATGACGGCGCGGGCACCCTCGGCGGTCGCGACATTGCCGACGATGACCTGGGTGTAGTTCGACATCCGGCGGATCTCGTTGACCGTGTCGATGACCCGTGCGGAATGGCCGTGTGCGGTGTCGACGACCATGATGTCGACACCGGCGGCGAACAACGCTTCGGCGCGCTCCAGCTCGGCGCGGCCGGTACCCGCTGCGGCGGCGACGCGGAGCCGGCCGTGCTCGTCCTTGCAGGCAAAGGGATGCAGCTGCGCCTTTTCGATGTCCTTGACCGTGATCAGCCCGGTACAGCGATATTCGCGGTCGACGACCAGCAATTTTTCGATGCGATGCTGGTGCAAGAGGCGCTTTGCTTCATCGCGCGAAGTCGTCTCGTGCACCGTGACGAGATCGTCTTTCGTCATCAGCTCGGCGACGGGCTGGTTCGGGTTGTCGGCGAAGCGCACATCGCGGTTGGTCAGGATGCCGCAGAGCCGGCCCGGCTGATTGGGATAGGGGCCGCGCTCGACGACGGGGATGCCGGAAATCTTGTTGTCGGCCATCAGGCGCAGCGCGTCGGCCAAGGTCTCGTCGGGATGGATCGTGACCGGGTTCACGACCATCCCGGCCTCGAACTTCTTGACCTTGCGGACCTCGGCCTGCTGCTGCTCGATCGGCATGTTGCGGTGGATGACGCCGAGACCGCCGGCCTGCGCCATCGCGATCGCGAGCGCGCCTTCGGTCACCGTGTCCATGGCGGCCGAGATCAGCGGGATGCCAAGCTCGATCTCGCGGGTGATGCGGGTGCGGGTGTCGGTCTCGGCCGGGAGCACGCTCGAGGCGGCCGGAACGAGCATGACGTCGTCAAACGTCAGCGCTTGCTGGATTTCCATCGGCCCTATTACACGCTTTGTGGGCTGGTGGCCAATATGTAGTGGGTCGGCCCGGCCGATCTAATAGCCAAAGCAACGGTTTATCGAGCGGCAGCTATGCGGCGGGCGGACCGCGAAAACCGGTCGCGACGACGTAAGTCTCGGCCGATTCGGCGCGGCTCGCCGCGGGCTTCGCATGCCGCACCGCCGCGAAGGCGTGTTTGAGGCCGGCGAGGAGGTCGCCCTCGGCGCCGCCCTGGAAAACTTTGGCGACAAAGGCGCCGCCTGGGCGCAACACGGCTGCGGCAAAGGCGAAGGCCTCCTCGGCCAGCGCGACGATGCGCAGATGGTCGGTCGCGGCATGGCCGGTTGCGGGCGCCGCCATGTCGCTCAGAACGAGATCGGCGGGGCCGCCGACCGCGGCGCGGATGCGCTCGGCCGTGGCGGGGTCGCGGAAATCGCCCTGGAGCAACGTCGCGCCGGGGATCGGGTCCCTTTACGGGCGCCGGTTTCGATCTGCGACAGATAGGTGAAGTTCAATCCCGCTTGGGCGGCCAGCGCACGCTGCGTCAGGCTGCGATACTCTCGCCATACCTTGACCGGATTTTCCCCGGCAATCAGCTGATCGACCATCTCGGCCGGTACGGTCTCCTGGTCCCGGGTGGCGTAGAACGCAGCAGTGGCGGCGGCGTCCTCCCGCATCTCCTCAAGATCGGCCGGTGTCGTCAGGACCATGACATCCCCTACTCCGGGGCGCCCTGCATCAGCTCGAACAGGATGCCCTCGCGGATGCCGCGGTCGGCGACGCGCAGCCGGCCGACCGGCCAAGTGGAGCAGATTGCGTCGAGGATGGCGCAGCCGCTGAGCACGAGATCGGCGCGCTCGCGTCCAACGCACGGGTTGGCGGCGCGGCCCTCGATGTCGAGCCCCGCGAGATGGCGCGAGACCAGCTCGATCTGGTCGAAGGTCAGCATGCTGCCATCGACAAAGGCGCGGACATAGCGCGGCAAAGCGAGATGCACCCCGGCCAGGGTCGTCACTGTGCCGGAACTGCCGAGCATCTGGACTTGGCGGGCGCGGACCTCGCGGCGGATGCCGTGCTCGCGCTCGAAGGGCTGAAGTGCGGCCTCGGCCTCGGCGACCATGGCGCGGTAGATCGCCGGCGACACCTCGATGCCGCCAAACCGCTCGGTGAAGGTGACCACGCCGAACGGCAGGGAGACCGAGCCGAGGATCTCCGGCACACCGTAGCGGGAGCCATGCCGGCGCAGCCACACGATCTCGGTCGAGCCGCCGCCGATATCGAAGACGAGCGCGTAAGGAATGCGTGAATGCAGCAGCGGCGCGCAGCCGGCGACGACGAGCCGGGCCTCCTCGGCGGTGGAGATGATCTCGAGCTCGATGCCGATCTCGTCGCGCACGCGGTCGAGAAACTCGGTGCAATTCTCGGCGCGGCGGCAGGCTTCGGTTGCGACATAACGGCCGGCCATGACCTTGCGCTGGCCGAGCTTGCCGGCGCAGACCCTCAAGGCCTCGATCGTCCGCGCCATCGCCGCCTCGGAGAGCCCGCCGGTGGTCGAGAGGCCCTCACCCAGACGCACGATGCGTGAGAAGGCGTCGATGACCCGGAAGCCGCCGCGGGCCGGGCGGGCGACCAATAGCCGGCAATTGTTGGTGCCGAGATCGAGGGCGGCGTAATTGGCCTGGGGCTGCCGTACCGCTTCGGAAAAGGCGGTGTCGCCTAGCGCCGGCGCGGCCCCGTGATCGGCGCGCAACATCGCCGCTCCGGCATCGTGGCCGGCCCGATACGAGCCAAAACCGTGCTGCGAGTTACCGATCAACGGCGCCCATCCTGTAACACGACCGGGCATGCTAGCGCACCCGGGCAGCCCAGCGGAAGCATCCCGAGCCAAGACCCTGCCAAAGGGGCCGCCGGAACGGCAGCCTCGGCCGGCGGGGCAGGCCTACCCAAGCCTTCCGCAGG
>VAZF01000179.1 GCA_005888425.1 Alphaproteobacteria bacterium | reverse complement strand
CGGCAGCACGGTTTTACTGAACATCGGCGACGCTCACGCGACCGCTGAGCCAATCGACACCGACCGCCATCTTCTGCCGTCCATCGGCCAGCGATATGCGGCCGCCCGTCGAACTGCCGTCGGGGTTGAAGCGAATATCGCCGGTGGCAAAATCCCGCCGTTCACCGCTCACCGTCAGCAGCTCGATCGACAGCTGCCGCGGCAATTGGCGCACCGTGCCGTTGCCGATGCGAAACCGGCGGCCCGACAGGTCGAGCTCGAAAAGGACGGGGCGGTTTTGCAAGATGGCCTCCGAGCGCGCAAGCCGCAGGCTCGAGGCCAGCTCGGCCGCGGTTCCGCGCAATCCGAGACCGGAACTCCAGGGCGGCTTGTAGCCGACGATCAACGCCATGGCGAAGGCGAGAACCGCCAAAACGACAATGACCTCGATCAGCGTAAATCCGGCCTCCTGGCCACGGCCTCCATGGCGAGCCGGCGCCTTTCGCTCACATCGCCAGATCATTGAGGCTCAGCATCGCGGTGAGCAGCGAGCCGACGATGCCGGCGACGGCCAAGCCCATCGTAATCGTGATAACCGGCACCAGCAGCGCGACGATGCGCTGTACGATGAGCCGCGCCTGCTCGTCATGGATATCGGCCGCCCGCAATGACATCGCCGCGAGCTGCGCGGCATCCTCGCCGAGCTGCAATAAATGGATCGTCCGCGCCGGGAACAGCTCCGCTTCGGCCAACGGCCGGGCCAGACCGCGCCCGCCTTTTGCTTCAATCGAGGCCGCTTCGACAGCGGCGCTCGCGGCGAGATTGCCGAGTGCGTCTTTGACAACGGCAAGCGCGGGAATAAGGGGGACGCCGTTTTGCAATAAGGTGCCGAGCGTCCGCGTCAGCCGCGCCGCGACCGTCTCCCGCAGCAGGCGCCCGACCAAGGGAAGGCGCAACAGGAGCCGGTCCAGCTTGAGCCGGAGCGCCGGCACGGCCAGTAAGCGCGGCACCGCCACGGCAGCGACGAGGCCAAGGACGAGCAACCACGGCATCGCCGCGCCGACCACTTGCCCGAGAACGATCAGCGCCCGGGTGGAGGCCGGCAATTGGGCGCCGGCCTGCTCGAAAATCGGAGCGAATTGCGGCAGCACATAATCGAGCAGCAGCACGATCGAGCCGACCGCCGCGATGACCAGGACCGCCGGGTAGATCAGCGCCGCGCGCAGGCTTGACTTCAGGCTGCGCTCGCGCTCCAGCAGCCCGGCCAGCCTGTCGAGCGTCGCGGGCAAAGTGCCGCCCGCCTCGCCGGCGCGCACCAGCCCGACATAGAGCCGGGAGAAACTGCGCGGCTCCGCGGCGAGCGCGGCCGCCAACGAGCTGCCGCCGCGCACCTTGTCACGCACCTCGCCGAGGATCGCGCGCACCTTTGCGTGTTGCGCATTCTCGAACACAAACCGCAACGCCCGGTCGAGATCCTGTCCAGCGGCCAGCATCGTCGCAAGCTCGTTGGTCACCTCCGCGAGCGCCGCGCGGTCGAGCCCCCGCCGCGTGACGAGCTCGATGTGCAGCAGATCGGCAAGCGCGCGGCGGCCGGCCGGCTCGGCGCGCAACACGATCTGGCCCTGGCGCTGCAGCCGCTCCACCACGGAGGCGCGATCGGCGGCGTCACTGAGCCCGTGCACGACCTCGCCGCCGGAGTTTATCGCCGACCATCTGAACGACGGCATTGCTGCTGTTTCCCGCTCCGCGCCGTCAGGCTTCGCTGCGGATGCAGCGGACGACCTCTTCGATCGTCGTGTCGCCCTCGATGACGGCGAGGAGGCCAGCGTCGAAAATCGGCCGCATGCCGTCCGCGACCGCGGCACGCTCGATCGCGCCCTGGTCCGCGCGCTGGAAGATCAGCCGGTCGATTTCCTGGGTCGGCACCAGCAGCTCGGCGATGGCGCGGCGTCCGCGATAGCCGGTGTCGCGGCATTCCGGGCAACCCGCCGAGCGGTACAGCGAAATCTCCTGCCCGGGCGGCACGAGCCGATCCAGCCCAAAGCGCTCGATCATGATCGGCGCCGCCGGTTCGGGTATTTTGCATTTCGGGCACAGCCGCCGCACGAGCCGCTGCGCCAGCACTCCTTTCAGCGTCGCCGACAGCAGATAATCCTCGACCCCCATATCGCGCAGGCGCGTCACGGTCGCGGCGGCCGAGTTGGTGTGGACGGTCGACAGCACGAGGTGGCCGGTCAGCGCCGCCTGGACGGCGATCTGAGCGGTTTCCAGGTCGCGGATCTCGCCGATCATGATGACGTCGGGATCATGTCGTAGAATCGAGCGCAGCAATGTCGCAAAATTGAGGCCGATCTGCGGCTTCACCTGAATCTGGTTGATGCCGGCGAGCTGGTATTCGACCGGATCTTCGACCGTGATGATGTTGCGGACCGTCGAGTTGAGCTTGAGGAGACCGGTGTAGAGGGTCGTCGTCTTGCCGCTGCCGGTCGGCCCGGTCACCAGCACCATGCCGTTCGGCAGATCGAATACCCGCTCCAACGCCTGGCGGACATCGTCCGGCAACCCAAGCTTCACAAAATCGAACTCGACGGCAGTGCGATCGAGAACGCGCAGCACAACGCTTTCGCCGTTAAGCGAAGGGATCGTCGAAACTCGGAAATCGACTTCCTGTCCGCGCACGGAGAGGCGAATGCGCCCGTCCTGCGGCAGACGGCGCTCGGCGATATCGAGCCGCGACATGATCTTGACCCGCGAGACGACGGCGGCCCGCAGGCGCGCCGGCGGCGGCTCGGCCTCGTGCAGCGCGCCGTCATAGCGGTAGCGGATGCGCAGCCGATCCTCGAACGGCTCAATATGAACGTCCGACGCGCCGGTCTCGACTGCGCGGGCGATCAGCTGATTGACGAGACGGATAACCGGCGCCTCGCTCGCCAGGTCCTTCAGCCGCTCGGTGTCCTCCTCGCTCGGTTCGGCATCGCTGACGATGTCGCCGGAGTGGGCACCGCCTTGCCCGGACTCGGACTCGGGATAAAGACGGTTAAAGGCGGCTTCGAACTCGATCGGGACGGCGACCGCAATCGCGACCGGCCGGCCAAGAGCCGCGGCAATCGAGCCGCTGACAAACCCATCGAGGGGGTCGGCCATCGCCAGGATCACGTTGTCGGGCGTATCGGCTATCGGCAGGGCGCGCGCCTTGTGCAGAAATTTCGGTTTGAGCCGATCCACGAATAGCGGTGCTTCCGGGTAATCGGCGGGGCTTATCAATACCGAGCCGACGAGTTCGGCCAGTGCTTCGGCAAGATCGCGCTCGCTGACCATGCCCAGCTGGGTCAACACGCGATCGAGGCGCCCACCGGTATCGGCCGCGACGCGGCGCGCGCGGTCGAGCGTACGGTTATCGAGCGCGCCGCGGGCGAGCAATATATCGCTCAGGCGCGACAGCTCGTCGGCGGGCTGCCCGACGGCTTCCGCCCCCGGGGAAGGAATGGCTTCGATGACCATGCCCGGATTATATACCCGCCGGGCTTGGCGAGTGTCGAATCAGCCGGGCAGAGAGAAGCGATAAAAGCGGTCTAAACAACGTGCTGGCGCAATTGGCTGAATGCGCCGCGAGCCTCGGCGTGGCGGGCTGGTCTCTCCTCCTGCTGGCGCCCTTTGTCGGCAGCTTTCTCGGGGTTGTGATTCGCCGTCTGCCCGAGGGCAGGCCGGTGGCTTGGGCGCGCTCCGACTGTGAATCATGCGGCGCGAGGCTGACCGCGCGCGATCTCGTGCCGCTGATCAGCTGGCTGATGACGCGCGGCCGCTGCCGTCATTGCGGCGATGCGCTCGGCTGGTTTTACCCCGGGGTCGAGCTTGCCGCGCTCGCGGTGGCGGTCGTCGCGCTCGTGGCCGATGGACAGGAACAGGCCTGGCTTGATTGCCTGCTTGGCTGGTGGCTGCTGACGCTCGGCTGGATCGATCTCCGGACCTGGCTGCTGCCCGATCTTCTGACCTTGCCGCTGCTCGTGCTTGGTCTGGTCGTTTGCATTGCATTCGATCCCGAAGACCTCGCCGACCGGGCCGCGGCCGCTGCGATCGGCTATCTCGTGCTGCGAGCCGTCGCCTGGGCCTATCAGCGTTACCGCGGCCGTGAGGGCCTCGGCCAAGGCGACGCCAAGCTGTTCGCCGCGGCGGGCGCGTGGCTCGGGCTTGCGGCGCTGCCGCAGGTCATCCTCCTCGCCGCGGCCGCGGCGCTCGCCGCGGCCGCCGCGCTCGGCCTCGCCGGGACCCGACTGCGCGCCCGCATGGCGCTGCCGTTCGGCCCCTTCCTCGGCCTGGCGACATGGTTGACTTGGTTCTTTGGGCCGCTCGTCTTTTGAAGGCTTGGTCGCGCTCGGCTGCTCGGCTCGACGCCGGTCGCAATCCGCCGCGTCGCTATGGTCCGCGTCGCTATGGTCATTGACCCGGTATTGCGGCTGTCGTCTAAATAAAGCGCGCGGCGAGCATCGGAGCCGGAGGGTCCGGCACGGCTTGATGCGGGTCCCCGCAAACAATCTGTAAGTTGCCATTGTGGGAAGTAGGGATGCAGCTGGCGCGCATCGGCGTACAACAAAAAGCCTATTTTAAACAGCCCGATCATCTGGAGAGGCGCGGCATTCGGCATTGGCGCGAGACGGCCGCGTTGCGCCGCATAAGCGCAAGACCGGGGGGCGATCGAGACCGCCGGCAGGAGCGCGGCTTCACATTGCTGGAGCTGCTTGTCGTGCTCGCCATCCTCGGTCTTCTGGTCGGCCTCGTGGCGCCCGCGGCGCTGCGGCAGCTCGGCTCGGCCAAGGAAAAGATCGCGCATCAATCGATCGAGCGCCTCGCCACCGTCCTCGACATGTTCAAGCTCGATGTTGGGAGATACCCGACCACCGAGCAGGGGTTGCAGGCGCTGATCACGCCGCCGACGGGCGTCAGCCGCTGGTCCGGCCCCTATCTGAAGGGCGACAAACTGCCGGAAGATCCCTGGGGGCACCCCTTTGTTTACCGCAGCCCGAGTCAGCGGCCCAATCATGAATTCGACCTCTATTCGCTGGGCCCGAACGGGCAGGCTGCCGGTCCCGGCGATGCCTCGGCAATCTACAATGAATAACCGCGGGGAGTAGCCGCGCGGACGAGCACTGGCGCTAAATCCGTCAGTCGTCCTCGTTGCCCCAGGCGAGCGGCCGGTAACCGGTCGGCTCGCGCCCGCCGATGCGAATGATTGCCATGCGTCTTACGCGGGCATTGCCGGGACCTTCGGCCGCCGCGTGAATCCGCGCGATGATGATGTCGGTGAGTGCGTTCGGGTTAGCCGGGGGCGGCGCCGCAACACCCGCTGCCGAAAGCGCGCCGGAGAGCACAAGCGCGGCGGCTACAACCGGATCGGCCGCCGTCGCATTCGGATCGGCCGGACCGAACAATGTCAGATGCGGCTGCAGCGCTTTGAAGAGGGCTCCGGTCATG
>VAZF01000178.1 GCA_005888425.1 Alphaproteobacteria bacterium | reverse complement strand
CGCATCGCGCATCATCAGGCCGGGCAGCTCGCCGTCCGGCGCCCGCCGCGGCCGCGCTCGACCCGGCTGAACTGATCTCTGCGGGCGAACCAAGTGCCGGCTAATTATAGCGCCGGCGGCGAGCCAACTCCGCCTGGGCCTGCGCCAGCTCGACGGTCTCGCGCACCTGCCGGAGGCGCATGCGCGTCTCCCCGTCGACGAGCCCGTCCCAGCGCTCCGGCCGGAAGCGCCGCTGGAAAGCGGCGACGGCGACCCGCTCGGTCGCGGCGCCGACGCAATAGCCGATGCGCGCAAGATCGGCGAGCGCGGCGGCGCGTTCGACGACGCCGACCCCTCGGCCGCGCCGGCGCGCCTGATTGGCAACAGGCGCGGGCCAGAGCCCGATCCCGCCGCGGGCAAGGCGCGCCCAATCAAACAATTCGCCGGGGTCGCTCTTCCGTTCGGGGGCGATGTCGGAATGGCCGACGATCCGGTAAGGCGGGATCCGCCAGCGCGACAGGATATCGCGGCACAACTCCTCGACGGTCGCCATCTGCGGTTCGGGAAAAGGACGATATCCCCATTCGTGGCCGGGATTGACGACCTCGATGCCGATTGAGCAGTGGTTCAGATTTTGCTCGCCCTGCCAGCATGACACGCCGGCATGGAAGGCGCGTTGCTCCTCCGGAACGAGGCGCCACACCGCGCCGTCCTCCTCGACCACGTAGTGCGAGCTGACCTTTGCCTCCGGGTCGCATAGCCGATCGATTGCTTCGACGGCGCTCTGCATCCCGGTGTAGTGCAAAACCAGCATGTCGATCGCGCGGATGTTAGGCGCTTCGCCGCGGGTGCCATAGTTGGGCGAAAGGCGCTCGCGTATATCGGGGAGGGGCATGCGACGGAGAAAATGTCCAAAAAAGCGACCGGCGATAGCGCCGCGGCGGGCGGAACGTCGAAATTTGCGATATTCTATCATGGTTCGAGGTCGCTGCCGACGCGCCCGCGCGCGAGGCAGGGCGTTCACCCCAGTTGAGGGCTTTGGACATGCTCGGCTCAAGCGAAATGCGGCGGCAGCTGCTGCGAAGCAGCGCCTTGTTCTCCCATCTCGGTGACAAGGAGGCCGATGCGATCCTCGCGGAAGCCCGCGTGGTGAACTATGCAGAGGGGGAGCATATTTTCGCCAAGGGCGATCCCGGCAACAGCATGATGGCGGTGCTCAAGGGACGCGTCGTCATCAGCAACCCCTCGCTCGACGGGCGGCAGCTCGTCGTGACGATCTTCCGCGAAAGCGACGTGTTCGGCGAAATCGCCCTTCTCGACGGCAAGGAGCGCAGCGCCGATGCGAGCGCGGCAACCGATTGCGAGCTTCTCGTCGTACCGCGTCGCTCGTTGTTGAGGTTATTGGGGCAGCAGCCCGAGCTTTGCATCGAGCTGCTTGTCGTTTTGTGCGAGCGGCTGCGGCGCACCAATGAGCAAGTCGAGGATTTCGCCTTCCTCGATCTCGAGGCACGCATCGCCAAGACGCTGCTCCGCCTGACGCGAGACGAAAAAGGTGCATCATCGACCTCGCGTCTCGGGCTCAAGATTTCGCAGCGCGCGCTCGGTGAGCTGGTCGGCGGCTCGCGGGAGAGCGTCAACAAGCATCTGCAGGATTGGAAGCGCTCCGGAATTATCGCGATCGAGAAGGGCTCGATCCTGATCCGCGACCTCGAGGCGCTGACGGATCTCGCCTGAGCCGGCCAACTCCGAGGCGTTTTTTCCGTCGCACGAATTTTTTTGAGAGGTGTGAGGCGCTTCACACCCGGTTGAGCAGCGCCGGGGAAATAATCGCGTCGTCAAATCAGGACGACGAACATGACTGGCAACTTTCCAATCATCGAAGAACTCAGGATGCGCGGTCGGGCGCTTGGCCTGGATATGGGCGAAATCGGCCGGCGTTGCGGGCTTGCCGAGACATCGCTGCGAGCCTGGGAAAAGGGCAAGGCCGCGCCATCGCCCGACGCGCTGGAGCGGTGGGCCCAGGCGCTCGGTTTCCGCATCGCCCTGCTCCCGATGAACACCGCGCCGCAGCGCGGCATCAGCGTCGATTGGAAGCAGCAGCGCATCGCTGTCGACGACGTGCCGGTGCGGTTGACGCCGATGGAATGGAAGCTCCTGGAGCGGCTGGCTTGGGCGCCGGGGCAGCTCGTCTCGCATCAGCAGCTGTTCAAGCACCTCTACGGTAAGGAGCGCGACTGCCGCGCCCAGGCGACCGCCGTGCGGGTGCTGATCAACAAATTGCGGCGCTTGCTGCCGATCCGCATCGAGGCGCAATGGGGCCACGGTTACGTGATCGAGGGCATCCCGGCGTCGCAAGGCGGCGACCCCGAGGATGACGGCCCGAAAGGCCGGCCGGAAGACAACCGTCAAAAGCCCGATGCTCCGGCGACACGCTCCTCGACAATCATCGTGCGACCGGCGCCGATGGCATGCAACTCGCGGCCGCTTGGCCGGCGGCTAATCACGACCAAGCAGGCCGGTCGGCGACGCGGGGTGGCACTACCGGTGACGGATTCGCAGGGCCGGGCAACCGAGCTGAGCGTCATCGAGCGTTTTCTGGCCGAACGCGGCGTCACCCACTGCCCCGATCCGCGGACAATCGCAATGTCGGGCCAATCCGAGCTCGTCTGGGACAAGATGAAACGCAAATGGGTGCGCTCGGCAGCGCAGGAGATCGCGGCGCCAGCGGTCGGCTGAACGCCGATAGCTGTCGGACCGGCGCATGTTGATGTGGACTTCCAGCATGCGCCGGTACAAGGTGATCCGGTCCCCTGGGGCAGCGTAAAAATTTCACCACAGCACCGGCGTGCGAGGTCGCGCGCCGTTGGCCGGGATTTTGCAGCGCGTCGGGACGGGCGGAGTCTTTAAACACGATCCCAGCGTTTTTGGGCGGCGGCGTTTGCCGCCGAGTTCAGGATGTCGCGATGAATGCAATCTCGCTCTTCGGGGCAAGCCCCTCGGCCGGTGTCTGGTTCGGGATTCTGCTCGTTCTGAGTGCCCTGAGCATGGCGTCTGCGCCGCCCGAGTGGCGCTGGCAGATACGGCAGCCGCGCACCATTCCGCTCTGCTTGCCGGCCAGCGGACTGCTCGGCCTGGCAATGGCATCAACCATGGCTGCGATCATGCGGCCGGAATTGTTCGCCGCGGCCTTCGGCGTGATCTAGGCGAGCTCCCGGCAGGGCGCCGTGGGCTTCTGCCGTCGGCAACTCGCTCTTATGATGCCGCCCCGATGATCCACAGGCGGGGCACGCCGGATGACGCAATTCGACGCAATCGTGATCGGCGGCGGGCTCGTCGGCGCGGCGATCGGCTATGGGCTCGTGCGGGACGGCCTTAGAGTCGCGATTGTCGACGAAGGCGACATCGCGTTCCGTGCCTCGCGCGGCAATTTCGGCCTGGTCTGGGTGCAGTCGAAGGGCCTCGGCGCGCCCCACTACCAGCGCTGGACCCGGCTCTCGGCCGAGGAATGGCCGGCTCTCGCAGCAGAACTCGGCGAACGGACCGGCATCTCGGTGGGGCTGGAGCAGCCCGGCGGCCTGCAGCTGTGCCTCGGCGAGGAAGAGCTGGAGAAACGCCGCGCCATGATGGAGCAGATGCGGCGCGAGGCCGGCAATTTCGGCTTCGAATACCGCATGCTGGACCGAAGCGAGCTCGCCGGTATTTTGCCGGGGCTCGGTGCGTCGGTCGCCGGCGCCTCCTGGACGCCCTATGACGGCCATGCCAACTCGCTGAACCTGCTGCACGCGCTGCATAAAGGCTTTGGCGAGCGAGGCGGCACCTATCTGCCGGGTCGCACCGTCATCGAGGCGCACGCCGCGCCGCACGATTTCCGGGTCGAATTTGCCGGCGAGACGATCGTCGCGCCCAAAATCGTGCTCGCCGCGGGGCTCGGCAACGCCAAGCTGGCGCCGCTGTTCGGCCTGTTGGCGCCGGTCCGCCCGCAACGCGGGCAGATCCTCGTGACCGAGCGCACGAACCGCATCTGGCCTCTGCCGCTCGGCAGCCTGCGGCAGACGCAGGAAGGCACCATCATGCTCGGCAGCAGCGAGGAGGATGTCGGTTTCGACACCGGGCAGAAGCCGGAGATTATGCGCAATATTGCGCGCCGCGCGGTGCTGTGCTTCCCGTGGATCGCGGAGTTGCAGATCGTGCGCGCCTGGGCGGCATTGCGCGTCATGCCGCCTGACGGGCTGCCGATCTACGATGAGTCCGAGGAATTTCCCGGCGCCTTCACCGCCAATTGCCACAGCGGCGTCACCCTGGCGGGCGCGCACGCCAATGCCTTTGCGCCGATGGTCGCCGCGGGCGCTCTCGATCCGATGATGATGCCGTTCTCGGCCAAGCGCTTCGATGTTTCGGCCGCGGCCTGACGCCCCCGCCGCGACGGTGGAGGTCGAGGTCGACGGCCGCACCGTTCGCGTACCCGAGGGTGCCTCGGCCGCCGCGGCGGTCCTCCTTGCCGGACTCGCGAGCCTTCGCGACACACCTGTGACCGGCAGCGCGCGGGCGCCCTATTGCATGATGGGCGTCTGCTTCGAGTGCCTCGCGGAGATTGACGGCGTGCCGAACCGGCAAAGCTGCATGATCGCCGCGCTGCCCGGCATGCGCATCCGCCGCCAGCGCGGCGCGCGGGACATCGACCCGGAGGATGTGCCCGACACCATCCCCTCCTTTCCGATCCCCGCCCCCCGCAGCGGCGGCGCATGATGGTCGATCTCGCGATTGTCGGCGCCGGGCCGGCCGGCATGGCTGCGGCGGCGCTCGCGGCGAAGCTCGGGCTCGACACGCTGCTGATCGACGAGCAGGAAGGGCCGGGCGGCCAGATCTACCGCGCGATCGAGCGTGCCGACACCACGGGCTTGTCGCCGCTCGGCGCCGATTATCTAGCGGGTCAGCCCCTCGTCGCGGCGTTGCGGGCGAGCGGCGCCCGCTACCGCCCGGCGACGACGGTCTGGCATATCGACGCGGACGGCATGCTGTCCCTGGCAAGCAATGGCGCAAGCGACACGGTCGACGCCCGGCGCATCCTGCTCGCGACCGGCGCGATCGAGCGGCCTGTGCCGATCCCGGGCTGGATACTGCCCGGCGTGATGACGGCGGGCGCGGCGCAGATCCTGCTGAAGACTGCCGACCTCGTGCCGGACGGGCGCGTCGTGCTCGCGGGCCAGGGCCCCCTCCTTTATCTCGCTGCGCTGCAGCTGGCACGCGCCGGCGCGCCGCCGGCGGCGCTCCTCGAGACGACACCGCACGAAAACTACCATGCCGCGCTCCGCAAACTCGGCGGCGTCTGGGCGGGCCGCCATGCCCTTGCGAAAGGGTTGGGCTGGCTGCTTTCGCTGCGCCGGGCAGGCGTTCCGGTGCGGCGCGGTGTTCGCGGTTTGCGCGCCATCGGCCGAGAACAGGTCGAGAGGGTCATCTGGGACGGCGGCGAGATCGCCGCCGACCACCTGTTTCTGCACGAAGGCGTGATCCCGAACACGCAGATTAGCCTCGCGCTGCAGCTCGATCA
>VAZF01000177.1 GCA_005888425.1 Alphaproteobacteria bacterium | reverse complement strand
TTGACCCGGGTGAGGTCGAGGGCGCGGAAGGCGTTCCATTCGGTGACCAGGATCAGCGCGTCGGCGCCATCCATCGCCTCATACGGGTCAGTGCAGTACTCGAGTTCGGGCATCAGCTTCTTCGCCTCGGCGATGCCTTCCGGATCGAAGGCGCGGACCGTCGCGCCGGCGTCGGACAAGGCTGGCAGGAACGCCAGGCTCGGGCTGTCGCGCATATCGTCGGTGTTCGGCTTGAAGGTCAGGCCGAGCGCCGCCAAGGTCAGCCCCTCGACGCTGCCGCCGCAGGCCTCGACGACCCGCCGCGCCATGCTGCGCTTGCGGGCGTCATTGACGCGCAACACGGTATCGACAATCGCGAGCGGCGCCTTCATTTCCTCGGCGGTCCGCACCAGCGCCTGGCAATCCTTCGGGAAGCACGAGCCGCCAAAGCCCGGACCGGCATGCAGGAATTTGCCGCCGATGCGGCCGTCGAGGCCGATGCCGCGGGCGACGTCCTGCACATCGGCGCCGACGGCTTCGCAGAGATCGGCCACCTCGTTGATGAAGGTAATCTTTGTCGCGAGAAAGGCGTTGGCCGCATATTTGATCAGCTCGGCGGTTTCCAGCGTCGTAAACACGATCGGCGTCTCGAACAAATAGAGCGGCCGGTAGAGCGCCCGCAACACGGTGCGGGCATGCTCGCTCTCGGTGCCGATAACGACGCGGTCGGGCCGCATAAAATCGGAGATCGCCGACCCTTCGCGCAGGAATTCGGGGTTGGAGGCGACATCGAACCGGCCGGCGGGCAGTGCCTTTTGCAGAATACGCTCGACGCGCCGTCCGGTGCCGACCGGCACGGTCGATTTCGTGACGACGAGGGTCCGCTCGTTGCCGTTCTGCTGCAAGGCCTCGCCGATCTCGGCGGCAGCCGCGAACACATAACTTAGATCGGCATGACCATCGCCGCGCCGCGACGGCGTCCCCACGGCAATGAACACCGCGTCGGCTCCGGCCACCGCCGTCTTGAGATCGCCCGTGAAGCGCAGCCGTCCGGCTGCCATGTTGCTGGCAACGAGATGGTCGAGCCCGGGCTCGTAGATCGGCATCTCGCCGCGCGACAGGCGCTCGATCTTCGCGGCATCCTTATCGACGCAGGTGACCTCGACGCCGAACTCCGAGAAGCACGCCCCGGAAACCAGCCCGACATACCCGGTCCCGATCATCGCTATGCGCATGAGCGCGGGCTCCCCATTCCAAATGCCTGGGTTCCAAATGCCTGGGTTCTAAACGCCTTTGCCGCCATCGCTCTCATCCTAACCGGCCCAGCCCCTAACAATCTCTAATGGCGGCATCTTTGTACCCGATTGCCTCTCGGGGTCATCGCGCGCGGCCAATGCAGCCCAGAACGAACTTGCCTCGCGCTTATTCCGACCGGCCCGGGGCGGCGAGCTGACGCACTCCCGACCAAACCCAAAACCAGCTGCGGAAGAGAACGGCGCGATCCATCGTTGTCGCCCGATTTCCAGGAAGCGGCCGGTTGGCGCGAATGTCGGATGCGATCCTAGTCACGGGCGGGGCCGGTTATGTCGGCAGCCATGCTTGCAAGGCTCTGGCCGGTGCCGGATACCGGCCCGTTGTCTATGACAACCTGTCGAGGGGCCATCGCGAGGCGGTGCGTTGGGGCCCGCTGATCGAGGGTGACCTCCACGATACGGACCAGGTCGCGGCAGCGCTCCAGACCCATCGCGTGACGGCGGTCATGCATTTCGCGGCGTATGCCTATGTCGGCGAGTCGGTCGGTGAGCCGGCAACCTATTATCGCAATAACGTCGGCGGCACTCTCGCGTTGCTTGAGGCGATGCGCCGGACCGGTACCGGGGCGATCGTCTTTTCCTCAACCTGCGCGGTCTATGGCAGCCCCGAGCGCCTGCCGATCGACGAAGCGACCCCGAAGCTGCCGCTCAACCCCTATGGCGAGACCAAGCTCGCGGTCGAGCGGGCATTGCACTGGTATGCCGGCGCTTATGGGCTCCGTTTTGCGGCCTTGCGCTATTTCAACGCGGCCGGCGCCGATCCCGAAGGCGAGATCGGCGAGGATCACGACCCGGAAACCCACCTGATCCCGCGGGTATTGCGCGCCGCGCTCGGCACCGGCGAGCCGGTCGAGGTCTACGGCAGCGATTATCCGACGGCCGACGGCACCGCGATTCGCGATTACATCCATGTCGCCGATCTGGGCGACGCTCACGTACGCGCGCTCGGCTATCTGGGCGCGGGCGGAGAGAACGGCGCGATGAACCTCGGCACCGGCGAGGGCTGCTCGGTACGGCAGGTGATTGCTGCCGTCGAGCGGATCGCCGGCCGCGCGGTACCGTTCCGGGAGGCGGCGCGGCGGCCGGGCGACCCGCCCGAACTCGTCGCTGATCCGGCGCTCGCCCGGGCGCGCCTCGGCTGGGAGCCGCGTCACTCCGACCTCGACACGATCATTCGCACCGCGCTCGACTGGGAGCGGCGGGCTGGCCGCGCGCCGTCGTGACGCCGGCCGGAAGCCTCACCCAAATCCGGCTAATCGCTTGGTTCTGGACAGAAAATGACAGATAAATTCGCCGATTACGCAACGGTCGAGGATTTTCAGCCGACCGCGGCGCCACGCAATGCGGAGGCTGGCGAAATGAGCGCGATCGACAGCAGCAGCGTGGCGCTGGAGACGCCGGCCAGCCCCCGGGTTCTGCCGGACAGCGCTCCGGCGGGCAACGGCGAGATCCGGGTTCAGGGCAAGTTCTTCTTTGCGGGGAATACCAAGCATTTCGTCAAGGGCGTGACCTACGGTCCCTTCGGCCCGGGGAGCCACGGCGCGCAGTTCCCGGAAGTCGAGACCGTCGCGCACG
>VAZF01000176.1 GCA_005888425.1 Alphaproteobacteria bacterium | reverse complement strand
CTCGACGGCAACAAGCTCGCCGCCTACTGCCGCAAGGCGGAATAACGCGAACTTACGATCTGAGGTTTACGCCGGCGCCGATTCGATGGCGCCGGCGTCGAACTCGTAAAGCCAACGCAGCGCATCGGGTGAGCGATCGCCGGCCCGCGCCCATTCGGCATCGCGCGCCTCCTGCCCTGGGCCATCGCGCATATGGAAACGGAGCTTATTGGCGCGGGACAGCTCCTGTAGCCGCGTGACGCGCGGCAGGCGCAACCGCTCGTAATGCTGCAGCGCGACTGCGGGATCCGCATCGCCCGCCGCACGCAAGCAGGCGGCGAGGGCGGCGCCGTCCTCGATCGCCTGCGCCGCGCCTTGGCCCATGAAGGGGTACATCGGGTGGCAGGCGTCGCCGAGGAGTGTCACGCGGCCGACTGACCAGCGCGGCAGCGGGTCGCGGTCGAACAAGGCCCAGATGAAGCATTCATCGGCTGCGCCGATGATGCGGCGGATTTGCGGGTGCCAGCCCTCGAACGCGGCGAGCGCGCGCTCGACCGTGGCGCGGTCGGTCCAGTCTTCGCGGCTCCATTCGTCGTGCTCGGTCCAGCCGACAAAGTTCAGCAGCTCGCCGCGCGACACGAAGTAATGCACGAGATGGCCGCCCGGCCCGACCCAGGACTGGCTGCCGATCTCGAGCTCGAGATCGGCGAGGCGCTCGACCGGGACCAGCCCGCGATAGGCGACGCAGCCGGCGAATTTCGGCGCCTCGTCGCCGAACAGGATCGCGCGCACCGCCGAATGAATGCCGTCGGCGCCGACCAGCATGTCGGCGTCGATGCGCACGCCGTTATCGAACCACGCCTCGACATGGCCGCCCTTGTCGTTGAACCCGAGGAGGCGATGACCGAGATGGATGCGCTCCGGCGGCAGACCCGATGAAATAACCGCGAGCAGATCGGCGCGGTGGATCGTGACATGCGGCGCGCCGTAAAGCTCCTCGCATTGCGGATTGAGCGGGGCACGCTGCAGGGTGCGGCCATCATCCCAGCGCCGCTGATGCGTGCTCGCGGGGCGCACGCCCTCGCGCAGCAGCCCCTCGCCGAGGCCGAGGCGGATTAGCACGCGTGCTGCGTTCGGCCCCATATTGATGCCGCCGCCGATATGCGTCAGCGCCGGCGCCTGTTCGTAAACATCGGCCTCGAAACCGGCTTGGCGCAAGGACAGCGCGGCGGTCAGGCCGCCGATGCCGCCGCCGATCACGGCAATCCGAAGAGGCTGCCCGGTCATGGAGTGGACGCCGTACCCCTTACCCCTTCACCGAACCCGAGGTCAGCCCGGCGACGTAGTGCTCGACAAAGAAGGAATAGATCAGCGCCACCGGGATCGAGCCGAGGAGCGCGCCCGCCATCAGCTGGCCCCAATAGAACACGTCGCCGCGGATCAGTTCGGCGATGACGCCGACCGGCACCGTGCGCACCGAGCTCTTGGTCAGGAAAATGAGGGCGTAGAGAAATTCGTTCTGCGACAGGGTGAAGGCGAAGATGCCGGCCGAGATAAAACCCGGCGTGCACAAGGGCAGAAAGACCCGCCGCATCGTCTGGAAGCGGCTCGCGCCGTCGATGCGCGCCGCCTCCTCCAATTCCTTTGGCACGGTCTTAAAATAGCCGATCAACAGCCAGGCACAGAACGGCACCAGCATCGTCGGATAGGTCAGGATGACCGCGGTCAGCGTGTTGCCGAGATCAAGCCGGTTGATGACATCGGCGAGCGGCAGGAACAACAGCGGCTGCGGCACGAGATAGATCGCCGCGACAGTCATCGCGATGAGCCCGGCGCCGGCAAAGCGCATGCGCGCCAAGGGGTAGGCGAGCATCGTCCCGAGCACGAGCGAGATCGCGGTCGAGATGACCGCGACGAGCAGCGTGTTCCAGGTCCACAACAGAAAGCTCGTCTCGGTCAAGAGGCCGACATAGTGCTTCAGCGTCGGGTTGTGCACCAAGAGCGGCATCATGTTCCTGTTGTAGAGCTCGGCATTCGGCTTCACCGAGGTGATCGCCATCCAGTAGAACGGGAAGAGCGCAAGCAGCAAAAAGAAGCCGACCGGCAGCCATACCCGGACGGCCTGCTCAAGGCGGGTGTGGCCAGTGACCATCACTGCCTCCGCATGTAAAGCGTCAGCGCCAGGATCAGCAGCGCCAATGCCGGCAGCATGGTCAATGCGACCGAGGCGCCGAGGCCGAGCTGCCCAGCGCCCATGCCGATATCGAAAGCGTAGGTCGCGAACAGCTGTGTCGCGTTCTGCGGGCCGCCATGCGTCAAGACATAGACGAGCTGGAAATCGGCGAAGGTGAAGATGACGGAAAACAGCGTCACGATCAGGATGATCGGCTGCAACAGCGGCAAGGTCACATAGCGGAACCGTTGCCAGCCGCTGGCGCCGTCGATCGTCGCCGCCTCGTAAAGCTCGGGCGGCACGGTCTGCAATCCGGCGAGCAGGGTGATGCCGTAGAAGGGCAGGCCGCGCCAGGTGTTGATGACGATGATCGAGGCCATTGCCAGTGTCGGGTTGCCGAGCCAGGAGGGACCGGGCTTCGGCATGCCGAGCGCGATCAGGAACCAGTTGAAGATGCTGAAGGCCGGGTCGAGCATCCACATCCAGGCGACAGTGCTCAACACGGTCGGCACGATGAACGGCAATAGCAGCACCGCGCGGACCAGGTTCTTCATGCGGAAGTTCTGGTTCATCGCGACGGCGAGAGCGAGCCCGCCGATCATCTTCAAGAGCGTCGCCACCCCGGTGTAGACAAAGGTGTTGACCGCGACGCGCCAGAAGATTGGGTCGTTGAAGTCTCTGACGAAATTCTTGAGCCCGACAAACGTCCCAACATGCGCGACTGGCCGGTCTTGGAGGCTTAAGAGAATGCCGTAGACGAACGGGTAGCCGACAAAGGCGGCAAGAAACAGGATCGGCGCCGTCATCATCAGCCAGCTGAATACCGGCTCGCGGTCGAGCCAGGCGGCGAGCGACGCAGGGCGGCGGCGCGGCCGTGCCCTGGTGACCCCAATCAGCGGTTCCGTGCGGATCGACATCCCGAGGCTCTATGCCGTTCTGTAGATTTCCTTCAGTTGCGCCTCCGCGTTCTTGATGACCTCCTTGGTCGAAGCGCCGGCGCACGCCTTGGCGAACATGTCGACCGTGACGTATTTCGCGACGACTTCGGCTAATTGGCGGGTCGGCGGCGCCGGCCAGCCCGGCAGATGCGCGCTCCCCATTGCGTCGCGATAGGGCTTGTTGCGTGGTTCGACATCCCACATCGGCGCGTTGTCGTAGGCGTGCAGAAAGGGCTGATAGTAGGTATCGGCCGAGGCGTACCAGCCGCCCAATTGCTTCTCTTCCATGACCCAGTGCAGGAAATCATGCGCCTCCTGCTTTTGCGGGCTGAAGTTAAAGACGGAATGGCCGATGCAATTGAGCAGATGAAAGCGGCCCTTCGGCCCTTGCGGGTTCATCGCCTGGTCGGTGACCTTGGCGATATCCGGGAAGTCGCGCTTGGCCAGCCACAGGATGCTCTCGGCGTTGTTCGTGCAGGAGATCTGCTCGGCAAACCACGCCTTGTTGTTGCTGACGTCGGTCCAGCCGAGGACGTCGTCGAGCATGGTGTCCTTGAAGAATTTGCGGGCGAAATCGACGGCGCGCGCAGTCTCGTCGGAATCGATAACGACGGTCTTGCCGTCGGGCTCGACCTCGCGCCCGCCATAAGACCAGAGCAGCGGGTATATCCATCCGTGATTGTCGCCGAAACCATGGCCGAGCTCGAACCCAAAGGGGTGGTCCTTCGCCTTCAGCTTCTTGCCGACTTCGTAGAGCTCCTCCCAGGTGTCGGGGAACTTCGTGACCCCGACCTCCTTGAACCAATCGGTCCTCCAGTTCATCAGCTGGCCGATATTGCTGTGCGGGATCGACTTCCACTGGCCGTTGACGATGCCGGCTTCCTTGGCCGCGTCGTACCAGCCGCCCTGCTTCTTTCCAATGTCCTCGGCGATGTCGCTGACATCCATCAGCTTGTCGGCGAACAGGAATGGGTAGAGCAGGAAGATCATCGTGACGTCGGCGCCCGAGCCGGTTTCGGTGATCGTGCTGATTCGGGTGGGCAGGCTCCCAACGCTGGTCAGCTCATAGACGACCTTGACCCCGGTCTCCTTCTCATAAGCCGGCGCCAGCGTCTTCTGCATGTACTCGTCGAAGGTCTTGATGAACGAGCTTTCGTGGAGAAGCGTCACGCTCTTGTCGGCGGCCCGCCCGAGGCTCGGCGCCAGGGCCGTTCCGGCGGCGCCCGCCACCGCTATCTTCAGGAAATCGCGCCGCGACCTGCCGCTCATCGGCCCCTCCGTCATTTCTGCGCAGGCAACCAGGTTCGGTGCGATGCCCGCTCACCGAGGATGGTATTGCTTTTGCCGCGGCCCCGAAAGCCGCTTGACGTGATTGTGACGGGCCGCAGGATAGGACGCGACCGGGCACAGCAGCCGGACAGGGGGAAGCCGATGCGCGCCACACACCTTCAACTCGCGCTCTTGCCGTTTCTAGCCGCCTCGACGCTTGCGACAGCCGAAGCGGCGGAGCGTCATTTCACCTTCGGCTACGACCAGCCGCATACCACCGCTTATGGCTATGCCGCGGACGTGTTTGCCGCCAAGCTCAAGGAGTTGAGCAAGGGCGAGATGATCATCGACCAGTTCCCCGGCGCGCAGCTCGGCCAGGAGCCGCAGATGCTCCAGAAGGTCCGGACCGGCGATATCGATTTTATCATCTCCGCCAGCGCCAACGCCGCGACCCTCTCGCCCGAGGCCGGCGTGCTGTCGATCCATTTCATCTTCAATGGCGAGGATCACCTGAAAAAGGCGATCAGCGATCCAAAGGTGGTCGCCTCGTTCCGCAAGATGATCAAGGACACCGTTCAGGGCGCCCAGGTGTTGACGACCATCACGCTTGGCCTGCGTGACTTCTACAGCAAGAAGGAGATCCACAATATCGCCGACCTCAAGGGTCTGAAGGTGCGGGTGCAGGCGACCCCGACCGAGGATACGCTGTTCACCGCCTATGGCGCCCAGGTCGTGCACATGCCGTTCGGCGAGGTCTACACCTCCTTGCAGACCGGTGTCGTCGACGTCGCCGAGAACGGCGTCAACGTCTACCTGTCGAACAAGCATTATGAGGTGGCGCCGATCATGTCGATGTCCGAGCACGAGGCCAACGCCAACTGCATCTGGGTCAGCGACAAGGCCTGGAACGGCTTCAGCGACGACGAGAAGAAATGGGTGCAGGCGGCGGCCGACGAGGTCAACAAGCTGGAGCCTGGCAAGGCGATCGACCTCGAGCACGAGTCGATGGGCAAGCTCGAAAAGATGGGCATCAAGTTCGTCAAGGATGTCGACAAATCCGGCTTCCAGAAGATCGCCGAGCCGATCCAGGACAAAACCGCTTCCACCCTCGGGCCGCATGCGGTCGAGCTGTTGAAGCTGGTCCGCGAGGTGAAATAGCGCGAGCGCGGCGCTTCATCGAATGAGGCGCCCGAGCCGCCTCGTGCTGGAGACGCAGCGCCATTTGAAATGGCGTTCGCTCGATCACCTCGAAGCGGTGACGATGGTGCTCTGCGGGCTTTGCCTCGCGGGGTTCAGCACTTCGGTATTCCTCGATGTGCTGACGCGCACGCTTGCCGCGCCATGGCTCTGGCTGCAAGAGGTCACCAGCACCTTCTTCGTCTTCAACCGCCTGGTGGTGCTGGCCGTCGCGCTGTGCATGGTGTGGTTCGGCTACATCAATTTTCGGCAGGGCTTCGGCAGTTTCCGAATGCCCTCGATGACACCGATCGCCTCGCTCTATGCCGCGATCCCGATCTCCGGGGTGCTGATCGCGCTGTTCACGGTCGAGCAGCTCGTCAATGGCTGGCGGCACGGCTTTGAATCGGCGGAGCCGGCGCACGAAGAGATCCACATCCTGTGAGAGCCGGTCCGGCATGAGCCACGGTTGGATCCTTGTCTTGATGGGCGGGTTGTTCCTGGGGCTCGGCTATCTCGGGGTGCCGGTGGCATTCAGCATCACTGCGGGCGTGCTGGTCGCGACGATGCTGACGCCGATCAGCCTGCCCTCGATCATCGGCCAGCTGTTCAACGGGGTCGATTCCGAGGCGCTCCTGGCGGTGCCGTTCTTCCTCTTGGTCGGCGAGCTGATGACCTCCGCCAATGTGGTCGGGCGGATGATCACGCTGTCGCAGGCGATGATCGGTCACATGCGTGGCGGCTTGGCGCAGGTGGTGACGCTGTTCAGCATGTTCTTCTCCGGGATTTCCGGCTCGTCATCCGCCGATGTCGCCGTGCTGTCGCGCACCCTGGCACCCTCAATGGCGCGCGAGGGCTACGATCCCGGTTTTACCGCGGCTTTGATCGCCTCGGCCTCAACGATGGCCAACCTGATCCCGCCGAGCATCATGGCGGTGGTTTACGGCGCCACCGGCAACGTCTCGATCGCCGGCTTGTTCCTCGGCGGCGTGCTGCCGGGCGTGCTGGTCGGGATCGGGCTGATGATCTACAGCTATTTCTTCGGGCCGGTCGGCTTTATGAAGCCTCGCGCCTCGTTCTTCGAATTCGCCGGCGCGGCGCGGGATGCGGCAGTGCCGCTGGTGATTCCAGTCATCATCATGGGCGGCATCCTGACGGGCTGGTTCACGCCGACCGAGGCGGGGCTCGTCGCGGTCGTCTACATCCTGGTGGTGGCGATCCCGGCGCTCAATTGGCGGCACGTCCGCGAATTGCCGCTCGACTTCGCCAAGGCGGGGCTCCTCTATTCGATCCCGCTGATCACCGTCGCGGCGGCTTCGGCCTTCGGCTGGATGCTGGCCTATCTGCGCGGGCCGGATCTCGTCTCCGACTGGATCACGCTGCGCGCCGGCACCGATCCGCGGATGATCATGTTCCTGTTGGTCGCCGCCTTCGTGATCATCGGCGATTTTGTCGACGCGATCCCCGCCATCATCATCTTCATGCCGATCATCAACAAGCTGACGGAAATCGGCAGCATCAACCCGGTGCACATGGGCGTCGTCATCATCGTGACCTTGGCCTTTGGCCTGATCACGCCGCCTTACGGGATCGCGCTGTTGATGGCGGCGAAGTTTGTCGATGTCCGGTTTTCGACGGCGCTGGTGCGCTCGCTGCCGCTCTACATCGTGTTCTTTGCGGTGATCGCCTTCTGCATCTTCTTCCCGGATATCGTGCTGTGGCTTCCCAAGCAGGTGCTCCCGGAGTCGGTCGGCTGCTTCAAGAGCCCCGGCGGCACCGGCTACGTCTGCCCCTAGTGTGGTGGATTTGAAGTTCCCATCATTTCAATGGCGGCCGCGTTTGGGAACTTCAAATCCAAACCACACTAGCTTTCAATAGGTGGCTAGTGTGCTTTCGAATCCGAAATTCGCCCGAGCCCGG
>VAZF01000786.1:1570-3146 GCA_005888425.1 Alphaproteobacteria bacterium | reverse complement strand
CGGCGCGACCTCCCAGTGCTCACGACTCTGCTGATGGTCTGGTATTGAGATGGACAACCGTTCTGCCTGGGCAGTAATCCGCTGGAAATGAATTTGGTAGATCTGTTCGTCAACGATACCGACGTTGTACCGCTCTTCGTAATTCAGCTGTTTGATCTCCTCGTCGTCGGCATCCAATCGGCGGTATTCCTGGTGTCCTCGCGCATATAGCTCATAAAGACGCCATTTCTCTCTTTGCAGCCGCCTCAACTTCAACCGGAATTCGATTGCTTCCGGCAGCGGAAAGCCCTGGAACGTCTGATAACACCGGCGCAGTGCCGTCAATATCCTATCAGACCTAAACAACGGAATGTTGAGCCACCCGCGAACACGGCTGATGACCTGCTCCTCGTTCAGCTGCTGGTCCTCTGCTACGATAACGTGAAGCTCAGCCGCCACGGTTGCTGTTCCTCCGTGAGGATAATGGTGCTGCCTTTGAAACAGCGAGGTAGTGGCGACAAATCTACCATGTGCCAATCACCGCCCTGCGATTAATGCTCAAAACCGGCAGCTTTGCAGGAGGTTAGAGGATGCAGTCGGGGCCCACTCGTAGATCCTTGTGGTGGAATCGAGCTTTCGGGATTGCCATTCACCGATCGGCAGCGACGGAGCGTCGCCGATCGTCGCTATGATCGTGCTGATGGGTTGGTTGCGAGGTCCGCCGCGCAGCTAACGCGCCTAACGGGTATTCACGTTATCGAGTAACATCGACCAGTCGCAGTCGTGGCGCACGACGCCCGCGGCTTGATCAGCGTGTCGTGGATCTTAAAAGGCGCACCGGCGCCGCCGAATACCTGCAGCGTAACAGGGCGGCGCGCCACATGATCGCTCCAGCCGGCCTTCCCTGCAAATGGCATATTCGGACCACGCATGCCCGCCTTTGCGAGCAAAGCCGCGAACACACCGGCACGTCCCGACTGCCCGGCAGCAACCGCTTTCCATATCTACAGATGGCCGGTACGCGCCTGGTTCAGCGCGTTGTTCGGCACCACGGCCATCGACAGGCATTCGGCCAGGCCATGGGCATCGAGGCCCAACAGTTTTCCTGCGCCGAGTGCCGCGCCCATGCAGCAGAAGTTTGCGCAGTCAAATCCAGGGGTTGCCACCGCGTCTGACATTCGCAAATAGATCTCGTAGCCGAGGACGACAGCGGTGAGAAAGTCGCGTCCATTGGCGTGCGCGTGCTCCGCCGCCGCGAACATCGGCATTAGCACGTCGCTCGGGTGCCCGCCGGCGCTGCCGGGCCAATGGTAGACGTCGTTCATCTCGACGTAGCGGGCTGTCGTTCCGTTTACGAACGCCGCAACATCGGGCGATGTCCTGATATTGGTGCCGATCACGCTGGCGCCGTGCGGGTTCGGCATCTGGACCGCGACCTCGCGCGCGATGCGGCAAGGTTCTCCCGCAAATCCGCCGACCAGTGCGCCGATTGTGTCGATTATCCGAACTTTCGCCGCGTGAACGGTTTGCTCATCAAGCCGCTCATAGGCGAGACCGGCTGCGTAGCTGCTCAGCTGCATTTGAATCCGATCGCCCG
>VAZF01000786.1:0-1552 GCA_005888425.1 Alphaproteobacteria bacterium | reverse complement strand
ATCGCCGGCGCGCAGAACCTCGGGGCGGTATTGCCGGTCGATCAGCATCGGCAGGTATGACACGCTACTCACTCCGTCATTGCCGAAGACCGCCTTCGCCAGCAGCGAGCGCTTGGCGTCGCGCCCGTAGGGTAGCAGCGGATAATCCGCATCCTGCTCCGTGTAGTTGCGGAGCGCGCCGTGAGCCCAAGGGGCCTCGCTCCATCTCGGGGAAGGAAATGGCTTGGTCATGCAGAAATTACTGAGGCTGTAGAAGATCGCCTTGCCCTTGTAGACCTCAATGGCCTTGGGCACGTGAGCATGGTGGCCGAGGATCAGGTCGGCTCCCGCATCGATGCAGGCATGGGCCGCGATGACCTGATAATCGGCGATTGTCCGGCATCAGCGCCTATGAGACAGATTGGCCGAGTTGAAGAAGGGAGGATTTCTGGCCCATCGTAGCCATTGAAGGAGCGAAGATGGGGCAGAAATCCGGGCCGGTGAAGAAACCGGCAGATCAGGTTGTGAAGGAGATCCGGCGCGCCACACGGCGGCAGTTTACGGCGGAGGAGAAGATCCGCATCGTGCTGTCTGGGCTGCGCGGCGAGGACAGCATCGCCGAGCTGTGTCGCCGTGAGGGGATTGTCCAGAACCTGTATTATCGCTGGTCGAAAGAGTTTCTCGAAGCCGGTAAGAAGCGCCTGGCCGGCGACACCGCACGGGCGGCAAGCTCGGATGAGGTCAAGGATCTGCGCCGGGAGGCCGGCGCCTTGAAGGAAGCCGTCGCCGAGCTCCTGCTCGAGAACCGGCTACTCAAAAAAAGCACGATCGGGGCTGGGGAGGACGGCGCATGAGATACCCCGCTTCCGAGAAGCTGGAGATTATCCGGCTGGTCGAACAGTCGTCGCTGCCGGTGCGCCGTACCTTGATCAAACTCGGCATTCCTCGGGCAACCTTTTATCGCTGGTACGACCGATACAGTGGCGGCGGGCCGGAGGCGCTGACCGATCGCTCGCCGCGGCCGGACCGCGTCTGGAACCGCATCCCCGATGACGTGCGCCAACACATCATCCAATTGGCGATCCAGGAGCCGGCGCTGTCGCCGCGCGAGCTGGCCGTGCGCTTTACCGATAGCCAGAGCTACTTCGTCTCCGAGGCCTCGGTCTACCGCCTGCTCAAGGCGCATGATCTGATCGCCAGCCCGGCCTTCATCGTGATCAAGGCGGCTGACGCGTTCAAAGACAAGACCACCGCACCCAACCAGCTGTGGCAGACCGATTTCACTTATCTCAAGGTGATCGGCTGGGGCTGGTTCTACCTGTCCACCGTGCTCGACGACTTCTCCCGCTATATCGTCGCCTGGAAGCTGTGCACGACGATGAAAGCCGAGGATGTCACCGCTACCCTCGATCTGGCGCTGCAGGCCTCAGGTTTGCACGAAGCCAAGCCCACGCAACGGCCGCGGCTCTTGTCAGACAACGGGTCCAGCTACATCGCGGGCGATCTCGCCAAGTGGCTCGACGACCGCAAGATCAAGCACCTGCGCGGCGCGCCCTATCATCCAATGACCCAG
>VAZF01000785.1 GCA_005888425.1 Alphaproteobacteria bacterium | reverse complement strand
GTCACCACCCGGTCGATCCAACGTCCCGGAAAGCAGCCCGCGATGGCGCCCATCACATAGCCGGTGAAGAACGCCAGCGGTACCGCGAACAACGCCAGCAGCGACGTGTTCGCCAGGGCCTCGGAAACTTCCAGAAAGACCGGGCGGCGGGTCGAGATCGACATGCCGAAATCGCCGGTCAGAACGCGCCCGAGCCAGATCAGGAACTGCATCGGCAGCGGTTTGTCGAAACCGTAGGCCTTCTTGACGATCTCGATCGTCTCAGCGGTCGCGTCGGGCGGCATCACCGTCTGCAGCGGGTCACCCGGCGCGATGTAGACCAGCGAAAAGCACACCACGCTGACCCCGAACGCGATCGGGATCGCGTAGAGGATGCGGCGCAGGATGTAGAAGCTCATGGCGAGAGCGTGACCGGCGTCAGATCCTGGAACCAGCTCTGCGCCTGCACGAAACCTTTGACCTTGGGCGACATCGCCCGCGGGTTCAAATCGTGCGCGACAAAGATCAGCACGGCCTCCTCGCTCATCATTTCATGCAGCTGGGTTAGCAGCACGAGGCGCTTTGTCGTATCGAACTCGGCGAGGATCCCTTCGATCAGCTTGTCCATCGCCGGGTTGCCGTGGTGGCCCCAATTGGCGCCCTTGGGCGCCCAGGCGCCGGTCCAGACATGGCGGATCAGCGCATTGAAGGGATCCTGCGCGGCGCGGCTGATATTGATCGCACTGATTTCGGGGCTGGCGTCGACCCCGCCGCGTCCGACCTGGAGAAGCGCGTTCCAGTCCATCGACTGCAGCGTCACCTCGAACCCGGCGGCATCGAGTTGCGACTTGACCAATTCGTTCATCGGCAGCGGCTGCATCTGCCCCGACCCTGAGGTCGAGATCGCGAACGTGACCTTGCACGGCAGGCAGCCGGCTTCCTTCAACAGCGCCTTTGCCTTGCCCGGATCGTGTTTGTAGAGCACAGGCTTGCCGTAATAGGCCGTCGAGGGGGTCAGGGTCGTATACTGTTCGAGCATCAGCCCGTTCAGCAGGTCTTTCATGTCCTCGCGGTTGAGTGCGTAGTTGGCGGCCTGACGCACCCGCTTGTCGGTGAACGGGCCCTTGACGAAATTGAGCTGGTACGACCAGTTGTGGGGATAAACCCGCGTGACGATCTGCATGCCGGAGGATTTCAGCCGGTCGATCGCGTCGGGAGACGGCGCCTCGATCCAGTCGACTTGGCCGGTCAGCAGCGCGGCGGTGCGCGTCGAGGCCTCGGGCATCGGGATCAGGACAAGCCGGTCCTGTTTCGGCACCCGCGCCTTATGCCAGTATTCGGTATTGGGGACGAATTCCAGCCGCTGATGCGGCACCGTCTTGTCGAATTTGTAGGGGCCGGTGCCGGACGGCCTCAGCGCGTATTGCGTCCAGTCGTTGTTTACCTCCTTCGCCCGACACGGGCTGATCATCAGCACATAGCTCATCATGTAAGGAAACAGCGCGTCGGGCACCTTGGTGGTGAAGGCGACGGTATGGTCGTCGACCTTTTCGATCCCGGCATAGGTGCCGAGATAGGCGCGCGCCTGGGCGAACTGCGCCGCGTTGAACTGCGGCGCCTTTTCGTCGCTGCTATAGGCCATGTTCCAGACGACGTCATCGGCGGTGAACGGACAGCCATCGTGCCACTTCACACCCTGACGCAGGGTGAAGATCCAACGCTTGTTGTCGGCTTCATCGATATGCCACTCGGTGGCGAGACCCGGTTTGATGTCGGCGGCCTTCTCGCCGGCCCCGGAGAGGTCCCATAGCACCAACGAATCGTACAGATTGTAGCCGACGAAGCGGTAGCCCTCGAAGCCTTGATCGGGATTGCCGGTCGTTACCGGAACGTCGCCGGCGGTCATGC
>VAZF01000175.1:2577-8486 GCA_005888425.1 Alphaproteobacteria bacterium | reverse complement strand
TCGATGATTATCAGGGCGTCGCGCTCGATATGGCGGATTGGGCGCCGGTGCGCGCCCGCGGCATCGAGATCGCCGTGGAGCGCTTTCCGTTCGCCGATGCCGAGGATGTCGTGCGCTCGCTCGCCGACAGCGAGATCGTCGCGGCGATGCGTGAGCGCACCGCGTTCCCGAAAAGCATCGTCGACCGCCTGCCGAAGCTCAAACTGCTGATCACCACCGGCATGCGCAACGCCTCGTTCGACATGGCTGCGCTCCGCGACCGCGGCGTCACGGTGTGCGGCACCGGCGGACCGGGTGGCGGTAACGAGGATACGGCCGAGCTCGCCTGGGGCCTCATCCTCGGCGCGGCGCGACGCATCGCCGAAGATCACGCCTTTATGCGTCATGGCGGTTGGCAGACGCGTATCGGTCATCGCGTCGCCGGCAAGACGCTCGGACTGTTGGGGCTAGGCCGGCTCGGCAGCGCGGTCGCGCGCGTCGGCCTTGCTTTCGGCATGAAGGCGATCGCCTGGAGTCAGAACCTGACCGCCGAGAAGGCTGCCGAGCAGGGTGTCGAGCGCGTCGAGAAAGACGAGCTGTTCCGCCGCGCTGACATTCTGTCCGTGCATCTCGTGCTGAGCGACCGGAGCCGTGGTCTTGTCGGCGCCCGCGAGATTGGGCTGATGAAGCCGAGCTCGATCCTCGTCAACACCTCGCGCGGACCGATCTGCGATACGGCTGCGGTCATCGAGGCGCTGAAGGGAAGCCGGCTCGCCTATGCAGGTCTCGATGTCTACGACCAGGAGCCGTTGCCGCTCAATCACCCGCTGCGGACCGCGCCGAACGTCATCCTGACGCCGCATATCGGCTACGTGACCGAGGAGAACTACCGCAGCTCCTACCCGCAGATCGTCGAGAACATCCTCGGCTATCTCGACGGCAAGCCGATCCGGGTCATTTGACCGCGCGCGAATGCAAGGCGCCGATTACACGATCCGCCCGTCACGCGACGAGGACGTTGCCGCGATCACCGCGATTTATGGGCATCACGTGCTGCACGGCCTCGCATCGTTCGAGGAAGTGCCGCCGAGCGTCGAGGAAATTGCCCGCCGCCGCGGCGACATCGTGGCGCGCGGCTTGCCGTATCTCGTCGCCGAGCGCGACGGACGGGTCGTCGGCTATTGCTATGCCGGTCCGTTCCGTCCCCGTATTGGCTACCGCTACACGCTCGAGGACTCGATCTATATCGATGCCGGCGAAGTGGGGCGCGGGATCGGCCGCCGGCTGCTCGCGCCCTTGATCGAACGCTGCACCGAACTCGGCTACCGCCAGATGATCGCCGTGATCGGTGGCCGCGAGACGGTCGCCTCGATCCGCCTGCACGAAGCGCTGGGCTTTACCCATATCGGCGTCTTCCCGGCGATCGGGTTCAAGTTCGGCCGTTGGATTGACACGGTGTTGATGCAGCGCGCGCTCGGCCCGGGTTCGGAGACATTGCCAAGCGCCGGTACGCCGAGCGCTGCCCCAGGCGGCTGAGGAGATCAGGATGGCAGAAGGGTTTGTTGATCCCAGCGCGACGCAGGGCTATCACGCGCACATCTATTACGATGCCGAAACCCGTCCGATTGCGGAGCGGCTGCGCGAGGCGATCGGCAACCGCTTCGCTGTCGAGCTCGGCCGCTGGCGCGACGAGCCCGTTGGGCCGCATCCCGTGCCGATGTATCAGGCCGCGTTCCCCGCTGCCGAATTCCCGCGCATTGTCCCGTGGCTGATGCTGAACCGCGGCGGGCTCAGCGTACTCGTGCATCCGCAGACCGAGGACGCCTACGACGACCACACGATCCACGCGCTGTGGCTGGGCGCTCCCTTGCCGTTGCGCGTCGAAGGGTTGCGGCGCAACCGCGACCGAAAGCCCGCCTAAATTCGACCGACGACCAGCAGGATGATGACGATCAGCAGGATGAGGCCGGCGCCGCCGCTCGGGTAATAGCCCCATCCCCCGCTATACGGCCAGCTCGGCAGCGAGCCGAGTAGGATCAGGATCAGGATGATGATCAGTATGGTGCCAAGCATCGCAGCGTCCGGTTGCAGCCTGTGTTCCTGCTACAAACGCGTTGCGACAACAGCCGGTTCCGCTATGCGCGCGTCCAGCCGAAGAGACTACCGGAGATCCTAATGCGTGACGGGCTCGGAGGCGCTTACCAGTAGCGCACCGGCCCGCAATCGACATGCACGAAATCGGAGCGCGGGTAGTATCCGACGCCACCGCCGCGGAGGCTCGCCGCTGCCGCCCGGAGATGCGGCAGGCTGCGCCCTTCGCAGCGCAGATCGATGGCCATCCCATGGATGTGATAGCTGTTGCTGGCGACGCCGTTATGGCGCAGGTACAGCTTGTGGTTGGTGGCGGGTGAGCGATAGCCGCTGACCACCAGGAACGGCTGATTGGTCTCCAGCCGGTCGCGCGTCATGCCGAGAAGGTCGAGGACGCCGGCGTTCATCGGCCGGACCTCATCCGTATAGTGGTCGCGCAACACCCAGTTGATGTCGCGCACCGCCTCGCGAATGTAATGGCCGTCCGCCCAGTAAACGGTACGGACCCATTCGCCGGTGTGAGTATTGTAAAGAGACACCGAGCGCGGTGCGAAGGAGAGCGCCGGGACCGGCGTGACAAACGCAACGGCCGTCGCGGCAGCTGCAGCGCCCACGACACGACGCCGGCTCAGCACGGAAGACAATTGCACTGGCTGTTTCCCCCAAATTCCCCGAGGGACGCCATAGCATTGGCCCGCGCCTCAAACAAGCCTCTAACGCAAAATTAAGTATACAAAGCCGCGTGTCGCGCGCTTTTTTCGCCTTTAAGTTGATCGAGGATCAGAGGCGTTCAGCCGCGGCGCTGCCCCGCCTGCTCGCGCTCGGCGACCGGCGCCTGGGTTGCCCGGTGCAGGTGGGCCCAGACTTCCTCGTCGCGCTGATAGACGTCCGGGCGGAATTCCAGGGCGCCGTTCTGGTCGACAAAGGCGGTCTGGTAGACAAAGAACACCGGCACCGGCGCGGGCAAGGACAGGCTGTTGGTATGTCCCAGCGCGATGCGCTGCTCGATCGTCTCCATCGGCCGCTGCAGCAACAATGACGCCAGCTCGCGCGGGTTCTGCACCCGGACGCAGCCATGGCTGCGCCGCCGGCTGTCGGAGCTGAACAGATTCTTCAACGGCGTATCATGGAGATACACGTCGAAGCGATTCGGCATCTCGAACTTGACTTGACCGAGAGCGCTCTTTTCGCCGGGCAGCTGCTGGATCAGCCCACCCTTGCGGATGATCATATGGTGCTGCGCCAAGTAATCGGGATTGGCGCTGAGCTTCGGATAGATCTCCTTCGCGGCGATCGAGCGCGGCACGTTCCAGGGCGGGTTGAAGAGCACGCTGCCGATTGTCGCCTGGACTTCGGGCGTCTGCTTGTCGGTCTCGCCGACGACGACCCGCGTCGTAAAGACCGGGCGATTGCCGCGATAAAGAGTGAGCTGCGCGTTGGCGGTATTGACCCAGACGCGCTCCGCCGGCATCGAGCGGGGCAGCCAGCGCAGCCGCTCGAGATTGACCGCGACCTCGCGCACGCGGCTCTGATAGGCGGCAGGGCTCGACGTCGGTTTTGGTTGCCGCTGGCCGGGCGCAACATGCACGGGTTGGGAGCTCGCCGGCGCCGCTGCGGCGCTCTGGTAATACTGCAGGGCGCGGCGCATCGCCTGATATTCGGGCGTGTTCGGCGCCAAGGCCTCGATCGCCGCGGCCGGGTCGGCGCTGTTGATCGCGCTATCGAGCGCCATCGCAGCATCAACCGGCTCCGGCTTCAGATCCTCATCATCCATCCGTAGCTCGACCGGCAGCACGCCGCGCGCCAGCGCATCCGCATAAGCCAGGAATGCGTCGGACAGCAGCAGGTCGCGATCGGTTGCGGGCAACGAGGCGGCATTGCGGAGGGCCGTCGCGTGAAAGAGTTCGGGGTCGAGACCGTGCTCACCCGCGCGCGTGATTGCCGGCGTCAGCGCGGTGGCTTGGGCCTGATGGCTGTCCCATACCGGCTCGTAATTATGGGCCGCGTAGAAGCGGCGCAGCAGCGCCACGTGCAGATGCTCGCCGGCTACTGCGAGGCCGGAGCGCTCGAGACGCGCCTGGATCTCGGTCTGAGGCACCGGCGGCACGGCAGGAGCCGCGACCGGCGGCGGCGCGCCGCCTGCATCGGTCGGCAATGCGACGGGGGTCAGCGTCGCGGTCGGGCCAGCCGAATTTTGAGCCCGGCTGACCTGCGGCACGGCGGCCGCAATCAAAAGAAAAACGGCAACAGCCAACGCATAGCGGTGGGAGGCCGCCTTGCGATTTGTTTCGGCCAGGGGGGAGATCAACACGACGCCCTCGCTTGAAGGGTGATCGACGCGCGGCCCGCGCGCTCCGCCGGTGGAAACGGCGCAGTCAAATCGTGGGTTCCCGGACCGGTGCATTCTTCACCCCTGGATTAATGTGCTTGCGCCGCACTGTTCACCGTGGCCGCGAATGATTTACAGGTAATTGATAACAAACCGGGAGAACTGACGTTAGGGGGTTTGGCCGATGGGTGCAATGCGGCGGGCGAGCGCGCCTGCCGGCGTGTCTTGCCCCGAATCGGCGCACCAATCGGCGTATGCCTTCACGCGACGCGCGGCATGACCTCGGTCCAGAAGCGCTCGATCGTCTTCATCAGCACGTCATGCGGCACGAGGCTGTTATAGGTGTAGCAAAACACCCAGTCGATCGGCGGCCGGCGGCGCAGCTTTTCGAGCGTGCGGGTAAGTAAAGATCGAGCAGAACCGGGTTATTGGAGACCTCAAAGCCTTCGATGTGAAAGTGATGCTCGGTAAAGCTGACCGAGTCGTAGCCGAGATCGTCGGCCAGCTGCACCTGCTCCGAGATGTCGCGCAGCATTCGTTGATAAAGCTCGGGCCGCATGCTGGCGAGACCCGCCTCAATCTCGCGGCGGTTGGCGACAGTGGGAAGATAGAAAAGAGACGCTTTCACCCTTGCCTCCGCTTACGCACCCCGACGTTACGGCCTGATTTGATCATTGCAGAGCGATCACCGCGCGGACAGGATAAGCGCAGCGGTTTATTTGGCACTGGCTTTGCACGTCCTTTATGATTAACAATGTCTTGATCGGGTTTCCTCCACCCGACGAGGCGGTGATGGTCAAGGCTCCTATCTTGGTCCTTCTCGGAATTGTGCCGCTGCTGTCGAGTGGCGGTTCCGAGGCGGGGTGCCCGGCGAAGCAGACGCGCGATTGCGTCATCAACCTCGATGCCGTGCCGCAGATCTCGCAACAGATCGTCAGTACCGAACAGGTCATCCCCAAAAGCAAGACCGCTCCCGGTACGGAAGCCAAGGCGCCCTACACCGGCCCCACGCTCGGGATAACCCCGACGGTGCGGCAATACCCGACAGTCGGCTATCGCTGGTCGTTTGACTGAGCCGAGCCCCGCCAATCGGCGGGTGCGTTGGGCGGAACCGGCCCGATATAGGCCGATGACGGGCGGACCAGCCGCCCTCCCTTCTGCTGCTCCATCGCATGCGCGACCCACCCCGCGGCACGGGCCACGGCAAAGACCGGCATAAAGGCGTCGCGCGGGAAGCCGACGGCATCGAGCAGGAGCGCCGCGTTGATCTCGACATTCGGGTTGAGTGGCGGCCGGCCCGGCTTCAATCGCGCGAAGGCGGCGCCGACGGCGCGCTCGACCTCGGCGGCGAAGGCGAGCCGCCCGGCGCCAGGTCCCAAGCTGTCGCCGAGCCGCTCCAGAGCCTGCCGCAACAGGGTGGCCCGGGGATCGCCAAGGCGGAAGACGCGGTGGCCGAAGCCGATCAGCCGCTCGCCGCTGCGGAGCTTCTTCTCGGCCCAGGCGGCGACAT
>VAZF01000175.1:0-2505 GCA_005888425.1 Alphaproteobacteria bacterium | reverse complement strand
ATGACGGCGCAGAAATAGGTGTCGAGCGCCGCCGCCAATGCCGGACTGACCGCTTTGCCGTGCGTCATGCGCAGCAGATCGTCGGCGGTGCCGCGCGCCGGGTCGGGGGCAAGCGGCGCCGCCCCTTGGCGCCGGCGCAGCAGCGCGGCGATCGCGACCGGCAAGGTCGCGAGAATGTCGGCCGGGGCGCTGTCGTCCGGCAGACTGGCCAATGCCAGCCGCACGGCCTCGACCGGCGGCCGGCCGGTGGCACGGTCGAGCCACTCGCCGAGCCGCGCAAAAGCCTTCGCACGTCCCTCGGCGAGACGGGCGCGCATGATTTCGCGGCTCAGCCCCTCGCCGGCGAAACCCTCCCACAACAGCCCGACCGCGCCGTCATAGCCGAGATTGGCGGCGAGATCGGCGAGCGTGTGGCCGCGCACCCAGAGAATGCCGCGCGCGCCGTCGCTGTAACTCAGCACTGTCTCCGCGGCGACGAGCCCGGCCAGGCCGCTATCGACCGGCAAAGGCCGCGGCCTATTCGGCGGCGAGCGCCGGTTGCGCCTCGCGGGAGAGCCCGGCGGCGGCGATCGCTTGCTTCAACCGCTCGATTTCCGGCGCCGGCAATTTGACAAGCGGCGGGCGGACCACCGCCGGAGGCAGCCGGCCGAGGAGATGCAGCATCTCCTTCATGCGGTTATGCATATCGAGGAAGGGCGGCGCGTAGAAGGCCTGCACGATCGGGAAGATGCGGTCGTTGATCGCGCGCGCTCGGGGGAGATCAGCCGCGCGCACCGCCTCGAACAACGCGACCTGCAGATCGGCGATGACGCTGCCGGCACCGGACAGGAGCCCGCTACAGCCGAGCACGAGCGAACTCATCAGCCAGGCGCTATGCGTCGTCAGCACCGTGACAGGCCGCGGCAGGTTCTGCAGCGCGCGGATATTGCGTTCGTGCTGCATTGGATCGCCGCACCAATCCTTGACCGCGCGGATCGACGGCACGGCCTCGACGAGGCGCAGCAAGGTCTCGGGCGGATAGCCGAGCCCGCCCGCCAGCGAATAATTGAAGCAGATCAGGGGCAGGCTCGTCGCGGCCGCGATGGTCGAGAAATGCGCCAGCGCCATCTCCGGCCGCAATTGCCCGCCCATGCTCATGCTTTGGGGCGGAAAGACAAGAAGCGCCGTCGCACCGTCGGCCTCGGCATGCCGGGCGATGCGCGCGGCCTCGAGACTGCCGTCGGCGTAAACACCGGCGATAATCGGCAAGCGGTCGCCGAGTTCATCCATCGTGAGGCGCATGACCTCGCGCTGCTCGTCGAGGTTGCAGGCGTGCACCTCACAGGAATGGCCGTTGACGGTCAGCGCCGAAAGGCCCGGGACAGCGGCGACATCGCGCAGGTGCTTTCGATAGGCGGCCGCGTCGATCGAGAAATCGGGTTTGAACGGCAGCAATACCGCGGGAATGACACCCTGCGGCAGCCAATCCTTGAAGTTTGTCATCGCGGCGATGCCTCCTCGGGAGAGAGAGCGGAACGAAGGCTGCCCACAATAACACAGTGCGACACCCCCGTGTCTCGCGCGCGAATCGAAAAAGATCAGGACGATGTCATTGATTTTCCAAGGTTTCGACTCCGAAAAGCAGCCAAATGCAGCGACGGCTTTGACGATCCCATTGAATTTTCTCGGTTTTTCAATTCAGGAAGCAGCCAGATAAACGCGACGGCTTTTTGGCTGTGCCCATCGCGTTGGCCGCGTGCCAACAACCTCTCCCGCGATTGCGGGAGAGGTTCGGCGATCTCACCGGTTCCGCCTGTTTTTGCAGGCTGAATACAGGTGACAGCCGGCTAGCGCGGCTGGCGCGCGGCGGCGGGTTCGGCGGCGGCGGTCCGGCCCCGGCCGAAAAAGGCGCGCTGCTTATCGTGCCAAGCGGCTCGCTCCGCGGGATCGACGACGCCGTCATGGTTCGAGTCCATCTGATCGAACCGCTCGCGGAAGCGGCGGTCCCGCTCGGCGTCGCTGAGCCCGGCAAACCAGTCGTAATACGCCTTTGTCTGGTCGAGCCGGGCGCGCTGGCGCGGCTGTAATTCGGCAGCCGCCAACTGGGCGGCGAGCTGCGTCTGCCGGCGTTCGATAAAGCGCAGGCGCCATTCGCGGTACTGGTCGAAGGTGATCTTGTCCTCACCTGTCGCGGGGAGAGGGGCGGCGGTTTCCGCCGGCGCTGCCGGTTGGGCGGCGTAACTCATGGTCACGGGGCCGGGCAGCCAAAGGCCGGCAGCAATCGCGGCGGAAGCGGCGAAAAGCATCCATTTCATGGGGGTCTCTCCCGGACGGGTTGAATGCGAACGGGAGAACAAACCATGAAATCGGATCCGCGGTCAATAATAATGTTCATGCTTTATTCCCAATTCCCGGCGACCGGGTCGCCCTTGCGTCGGCCCCGGCCGCGTGGCACAAGCGGCTCGGGGGAGACCCTGGGCGGGGGCCCTGGGGGGAGGGCGAAGGCGATGCCCGATTTCGCGATCG
>VAZF01000174.1 GCA_005888425.1 Alphaproteobacteria bacterium | reverse complement strand
CACCGGCTTGTTGGCCCAAAAAGATGTTGTCCTCCTTGCCAGCGGTGCCGCCGATGCCGATGCCAACTGGGGCCATATCCAGACGATCTACGGCCTGGTCCGAGGGCTCCATGGTGGCGGCGTTTTCGCCACAACGCTGCATTGTGCCGGCGCACTCGCAGTCGCGGTAATCGTCTGGCGCGTCTGGCGCTCATCGGCCAGCTACGATCTGAAGGCGGCGGCGGTATCGGCTGCGGCGTTGATCGCGACGCCATACGCCTTCAGCTACGACATGGCAGCTCTGGCAATCCCGGTCGCGTTTGTTGCCCGAGACCAATTGCGCGACGGATTACTGAGA
>VAZF01000173.1 GCA_005888425.1 Alphaproteobacteria bacterium | reverse complement strand
TGCGTCGCGCTGCGATCCCCGTTTTTTTCCAAAAACGTCAATGGACATAGTCGCCGGGATTCTCGGCCCAGGGAGGGATTCGAACCCGCGGTCCGCCGCAACGAGGACGACGCTTTTCGAGACCGCCCCGTTCGACCGCTCCGGCACCTCTCCCCATAAGCGGCGGCAAGCACTTATCACGGGCTTACGGACGAACGAAACCCGAAATCGGCACCCGATTGGCGTCCGTCAAGTCTGCAGGCGCGCGTCGCCTGTTCGCACTAGAAGAGGCCGGCCTCCTTGGTTTTGGCGTCGATGATTTTCGCGACCTCGTCCATGCACTTCTTGGCATCACCGCCGTAATCCTGGCCGGTAAGCAGCTTCCCGATCGCGGTCGGCAGTTCGTTATTGGCGTATCCGATCCAGAGCGGGAAGTGCGGTTCCGTTGCGATGGCGTTGTTGATGGTCCATTGCACGATGTCGAGATGACGCGTGGTGCCCGTCATCACCTTGGCTTTGGCCTTGACCGCGGGATCCATAAAGCAGGAG
>VAZF01000172.1 GCA_005888425.1 Alphaproteobacteria bacterium | reverse complement strand
CGCCCTGATGTCCTGCGTTCGGCTTCTCGTTGAAGCCGCAATCTGCCGGTGAGCGCAACGCTGTCGGTGTCAAGGGTTTCGCGGGTTCCCAGAGACCCGGCACTTTTGAATCATTGGCGTCCAGACCCGGGAACAGCTCGCTCCAGCTCTGCACCAGTGCCACCTTGCCCGAACGCATCATCTCGAACTGGCCGTCCCACGTCGCGGCGGTCGAGTTCGGCGGCGCATAATTCAGAAGCTCCCGATACCAGTTCAGACCGGCAATCCCCTGTTCGTCATTGCCGGAGAACCGCTTGTTCTGTCCGAAAACCGAGCCGCCATGGCCCCATACCGCCTGGCTCCAGTCGCATTCCAGCGAATAATGGCCGAATTTCGCCTGCAGCCCGGTGCCAAAGACACCATCGGCGCTCTCGGCCTGGGTGATCGCCTTCACAGCGTTGGTGAATTCCGGATAGGTCGTCGGCACCTTGATCCCGTGCTTATCCAGCAGGTCCTTGCGGTACATCAGGATGAAGATCGGGATATCGAAGGGTATGCCCATCCATTTGCCATCGACCAGCGCCGCGCCTTCGACCAAAGGACGGCAGAAGTCGTCGAAGTCGAAATCCGGCATCGCGAGTTCGGGCTTGTCCTTGTAGAGCTGGATCGGATCGATGCAGTCCTGCGCGAAGGCCGCGACCCATGACTGATCGAGATAGTAGAGGTCATAGGCGCCGAGCCGGCCTTGAACATCTTGCGTGGCCTTGGACAGCACCTGTTCCAGCGGCACGATTTCGATTTCCACCTCGATGCCGGTGGGATCGGTGAACTCTTTCTTGATCTGATTGAGCACGACGGTGGGCGGTGTCGCCTCCGAGGTAAACCGAATCTTCGTCCCGCGATATCTGCTGCCGACCTCCTGGAGCCACTTGGCCTGATTGTCCGGCAGTCCCTCCGCATCGGCCGGCGACGCAATCTCAAAGCCGCGCCGGCCACGGCGATATCCACCGAGCATGGCGAGCCCGAAGGACGAAAATCCGATGCCGGCGAGGCCCATGCGGCGCAGGAACTCGCGTTTTGATATCCGTCGGGCGGTGTACGCGTTGGCGGAGTCGATGATGAACGTGCGCTTGTCGTGCTCTTTTAAGCTCATGGCTCTCGGCTGGGTCGGTCAAGGCATAATCCGGCAAAGCTTCGCCCCGGATGCAATCAGCGCCGGGGTTCACCTGCGAAGGGATCGTAAGGGTAGCCGGCATAGACCAACCCGGCATCACCACCCGATGTCAGCAACTGCTCCACCTTCTGGACCATCTGGCCGATCATGCGCCGAGACTCGCCGGCTTGAAGGTGATGCTTGATCTCGATCAGGGCTCGGTTAGCGGCGTCGAGGCGCCGTGCAAGGATTGCTGCCACGTAGAGGGAGACCGCCGAATCCCCGGTGCGTAGCATATGCGCATCGGCGACATGAAACTCGGATGGCTCCGTAGCGCGCACATCGGCGGTATGGGGCTGATCCATGAGGAGAGCCAACTCCCCGAACACCGCGCCGGGCGCCGAGACTTCAGCGAGCTGTACCCCATCCTTGACGACCTCAACCGCCCCGCTTTTGAGAATAAGCAACCTGCCGGTCGCTGTACCGGCGGACAACAGTGTCTCGCCCGCTTGGCATTTTCTTACAGGGAGACCTTCGAGCCTCTGCTGGAAGGCAAGAGCATCCGGAACCAGGGCCATAATGTTTCCTTCTCCTGAAGGTGCTTAATTTGTCGGCGCGCTGCCCGTTTTAGACCGAGATTCCCCGAGTTCTGGAGCCGATGATGGGTCATCGTCTCCCCTTTGGGCCGCTGGCGCAACAAGTGTCGCCCGTGGATCGTGGGCGGCCCCGTCAGGACAAATTTCGCGTTGCGGGGCACTAAGCCGCGAACCCTCGCCGGTACCGGCCGTTGACCTGCGGCCGACCGCGTTTTTACGCTGGCGCGGCGCTCAGACGAGGATGGCGGGCATGCGCTTTATGGTGACGATCCTGATGGCCTCGCTGGTCGCGATAGCGGCATCGGCGGCGCCGGCGCGCGCGGCAGAAGTGGCACTCGGGGAAAGCGGCGGAATCTACACGGTTACCGGCGAAATCAACCGCTCGGTCGCGCTGCAATTTCTCGTCGACCCCGGATCGGCGGTCGTCGTCATCCCGCGCGCGGCGCTGAGCCGGCTGGTCGCGAATGGCAGCGTCAGCGAAGCCGATGTCGTCGGCGTCAGCATCGCCGAGCTGGCCGACCGCTCGCTGCATCAGACCGCGCGGATCCGGCTGCGCGAGCTGCGCATCGGAAACGAGGTCGCGCGCGACATCATCGCCGCCGTGTCGCCCGGGTTGAGCCATGCGCTGCTCGGCCAGAGCTTTTTCAAGCGGTTCGCGTCGGTGACGCTCGACAACCGCCGGCGCGTGATGATCCTGACGGGCCAAGGTCCGGAGGATTCGGGGTTTGTTGCGGCGGCGCCGCAATACCCGGCGACTTCGTCCCAATATCCAACGACGACGCCCTCGCCCTATTACGGCCGGCCGCCGGCCGCGTCCAACGGGCCCTATGGGCCCTCCAACCAATACAGCGCGCCGGATTACTGGATGCCGAGGCGCTGATCCGCCCGCGTTGCTCTCGCAGCAAAAAGCCCCGCGCCGATCCGCGCGGGGCTTTTGCGTCGTGTGAGGCTGTCGGCTTAGTAGCCGTAATAATAGCGATGACGCCAGGGCCGCTCGTAGCCGCCGCCGTAATAGCGGTCATTCCAGCCCCGGTTGTAGCTCCAGCGGTTCGGCACGCAGCGGCCCCAATGGTTGGGATGAAAGCCGCGCCCGCAGCCGAAGGCGGCTTCAACGATGTTCGCCGATCCGGCCGTGACGCCGAGATCCGGAACCGCGGGAGCCGCGTTGGCGGACACCGCAGAGACGCCCAGAGCCAGAGCGCCGGCGACAAGAAGAGCTGACACGCGCATTCGAGGGTTCCTCCATAGGACTGCACCACAATAAACGAAACGCCGCCGTTACAATTCCGCGATGGCGTCCCGAGAACCGCGCTCTTTGGTGTAGGGCCACCATTCCTCTTCGGGCATTCTGAGACGGGCTGAGGGGGCGGCGATGGCGGCTGAGAGCGGGCGGCGGGTCGGAGTCATCGGGGCGGGGATTGTCGGGCTCTGCGCGGCGCTGTGGCTGCAGCGCGACGGGCACCGCGTGTTTCTCGTTGAGCCCGGCACACCCGGCGAGGGCGCCTCCTTTGGCAATGCCGGCTGTTTCAACGGGTCGTCGGTGACGCCGGCGGGAATGCCCGGAGTGGTGAAACAAGTGCCGCGCTGGCTGATGGACCCGCTCGGACCCCTGGCGTTGCGCTGGAGCTATCTGCCACAAATCCTGCCCTATCTCGTGCGGTTTGTGCGCTCGGCGACGCCGGAGAAGGTCAGGGCGCAGGCGCGCGCGATGCGGCCCTTGGTCGGGCCGACCGTGCCGCTCGTGCGCGAATTGGCGAAGATGGCGGGCGCCGACACTCTCGTGCATCAGCGCGGGCATCTTTATGTCTACCGCTCGGCCGAAGCGCTGGCGAAAGACGGCTTCGCCTGGGCATTGCGGCGCGACAACGGCGTCGAGGTCGACGAATTCGACGCCGACGAATTGCGCCAGCTCGAACCGAGCCTGTCGCGCGAGTATGTGCGCGGCCTCCTCGTGCGCGAGAACGGTCATACGAGCAATCCGTTCGGGCTGGTGTCGGCGTTTGTCGAATTGTTCCTGCGCCAGGGCGGCGAGATCGTGCCGGCGCGGGCATTCGGCTTCCGGCTCGATGGACAGCGGCTCACGGCAATCGCGACCGACCGCGGCGACCAGCCGGCCGATAGGGCGGTCATCTGCGCCGGCGCCTATTCGAAGCCGCTCGCCGCGTCGCTCGGCGACCGGGTGCCGCTCGAAACCGAGCGCGGCTATCACCTGATGATCCGCGACCCGGAGATCATGCCGCGCATCCCGACCGCCGATGCCGATGGCAAATTTGTCGCGACGCCGATGGATACGGGGCTGCGCTTTGCCGGCACGGTCGAATTGGCCGGGCTCGACGCGCCGCCTAATTGGCGGCGCTCGCAGATATTGCTGGCGCAGGGCCGCCGCATGCTGCCGGGGCTCGCGAAGGAGCATGCCGAGGAGCGGATCTCGATGTGGATGGGACACCGCCCGGCGACGCCGGATTCCTTGCCGGTGATCGGGCCGTCACGCGCCTCGCCGGATGTCCTCTACGCGTTCGGGCATGGCCATGTCGGGATGACCGCGGCGCCGATGACCGGCAAGATCGTCGCCGATCTCGTTGGCGGGCGGGCGGCATCGATCGACATCGCGCCGTTTGCAGCGAGCCGGTTCGGTTAGATCCGCTGCATCGGCGTCCCTGCGTCCTTCGACACGCGCCGCGGCTCCGCCGCAGCGCTGCTCAGGATGAGGTGATTTTCTTGAGGCCTTAACGGGATTACCTCATCCTGAGCGCGAGCGCAGCGAGCAATCGAAGGACGCTACGGCACGATCCAGCTCAATCGGGCGGACTAACACGCCCATTACCGGGAGTTAGCAATGGCGTATGGGGCGGAGCGGTTTCTGACGACGCATACCGGCAGCCTGCCGCGGCCCGAGGATCTGATCCGCACGATGTTCGCCAAGGAGGAAGGCGTGCCGGTCGACCGCGCGGCGCTCGAGGCGCGCATCCGCGACGCGGTTGCGGAGATCGTCAGGAAACAGACGCATGCCGGCATCGACCTCGTCAATGACGGCGAGATGTCGAAGCCGAGCTATGCGACCTATGTCAAGGACCGCCTCAGCGGGTTTGGCGGTACGAGCAACACCTTT
>VAZF01000171.1 GCA_005888425.1 Alphaproteobacteria bacterium | reverse complement strand
CGTTCCGCATCCGCCTTGTGCTGGCGGGCACGCTGTCGCCGGCCTACGGCATCTATAACGGCTTCGAATTGTGCGAGAACGGCGCGATCCCCGGACGCGAGGAATACATCCACTCCGAGAAATACGAATACAAGGTCTGGGATTGGGATCGGCCCGGCAACATCAAGCGCGACATCGCGATCCTCAACCGCTTCCGCCGCGAGAACCCGGCCTTGCACGAATTGACGAATCTGCGCTTTCTCGACTGCGCCGATCCGAACATCCTGGCCTATGCAAAGGCGACGGCCGACGGCGGAAATATCGTTATCGCAGTGGTTAATCTCGATCCGCACGGTGCGCATGGGGGCGAGATCGTATTGCCGCTCGCGGAATGGGGTGTCGCCGAGGCAAAGGAATTTTTTGTCGAGGAGGCGTTTACCGGACGCGTTACCGCGTGGCGCGGCAATCGCCAGCACCTTGTGCTCGATCCGCAGACCAACCCCCTGGTACAAGGACGCGATCATCTATCAGCTGCACGTCAAGGCGTTCTTTGATGCCAACAATGACGGGGTCGGCGATTTCGAGGGGCTGACGCGCAAGCTCGACTACCTGCAGGATCTCGGGGTCACCACGTTGTGGCTGTTGCCGTTCTATCCCTCGCCCTTGCGCGACGACGGCTACGACATCGCCGATTACAAGAACATCCATCCCGCCTATGGCCGCATGGGCGACTTCAAAGCCTTTGTGCGCGAGGCGCATCGCCGCAAGTTGCGTGTCATCACCGAGCTGGTGATCAACCACACCTCCGACCAGCACCGCTGGTTCCAGCGCGCGCGCCTTGCCAGCCCGGGGTCGCCATTTCGCGATTTCTATGTGTGGAGCGATACCGACCAGAAGTTTCTCGAAACCCGCATCATCTTTCTCGATACCGAGAAGTCGAATTGGAGCTGGGATCCGGTCGCGCAGGCCTATTACTGGCATCGCTTCTATGCGCACCAGCCGGATTTGAATTTCGACAACCCGAGGGTGTTTCGCGCGATCGCCCACGTCATGCAGTTCTGGCTTGATCTCGGCGTCGACGGCATGCGGCTCGACGCCGTGCCGTACCTGATCGAGCGCGAGGGTACGATCAACGAGAACCTTCCGGAAACGCACGAAGTGCTGAAGCGGTTACGAGGCGAAATGGACCGTCGCTACGGCAATCGCATGCTGCTCGCGGAGGCCAATCAGTGGCCGGAAGATGTGCTGAATTACTTTGGTGCGGGCGACGAATGCCATATGGCATTCCATTTCCCGCTGATGCCGCGCATCTACATGGCGCTGGCGACCGAGGACCGCCATCCGGTCACCGATATCATGCGGCAGACGCCGGAAATTCCGGAGAGCTGCCAATGGGCGGTCTTTCTGCGCAACCATGACGAGCTGACGCTCGAAATGGTGACCGACCGCGAGCGCGATTACCTGTGGGATCATTACGCGGCTGACCGCCGCGCCCGCCTCAATCTCGGGATTCGCCGCCGCCTTGCGCCGTTGATGGAGAACGACCGGCGCAAGATCGAATTGCTCAAGGGACTGCTGCTGTCGATGCCCGGCACGCCGGTCCTCTATTACGGCGACGAGATCGGCATGGGCGACAATGTCTATCTCGGCGACCGCGACGGCGTCCGCACGCCGATGCAATGGTCACCCGACCGCAATGGCGGCTTCTCGCGAGCCGATCCGGCGATGCTGTACCTGCCGCCGATCATGGATCCGGTCTACGGCTTCGAAGCGGTCAATGTCGAGGCGCAGAGCCGATCGCCGTCATCACTATTGAATTGGACCAAGCGGCTGATCGCGGCGCGCCGGTCGCGCCGCGCATTTGGGCGTGGCGGCCTGCGGTTCCTCTACCCGGCGAACCGCAAGGTCATCGCCTATCTGCGCGAGTGGCAAGACGAGACGATCCTGTGCGTCGCCAACCTGTCGCGCTCGGCCCAGGCGGTCGCGCTCGATCTCGCCGAATTCCGCGGCCGGCAGGTCATCGAGGTGCTGGGGCGCAGCGTGTTCCTGCCGGTCGGCGAGCAGCCCTACCAGCTGACCCTGCCGCCGCACAGCTTCTTCTGGTTCGAGATGCCACCGCCGGAAAGTGATATCGGCGATGTGACGCAAGCGAGCCATCCCGAACTCGTCACCCTGGTCATGCCGCATGGCTGGGCGGATTTGTCCGGCCGGCACAACCTGCCGCAGCTCGAACGCGACGTGATCCCGGGCTTTCTGCCGCGGCAGCGCTGGTTCGCGGCAAAGGACCGGAAGCTCGAAGCGGCATGGCTGCTGGCCTATGGCGAGATCGCCGCGCCGGCGACGGAAGACAGCAGCAGCGACTCTCGCAGCTATTTGATCGCCGTCGTTCAGGCGCAGCTCGCGAATGACGAGCCGCAGCTATATCTGCTGCCGCTCGCCGCCCTGTGGGGATCGGCGGGGAGCGAGCTGCGGCAGAATCTGCAGGCGGCGACCTTGGCCGAGTTGCGCCAGTCGCGCCGCGAAGGGGCGCTCGTCGACGCGGTGGCGCGAGACGGCTTTGGACTGGCGCTGTTCGAGGCAATCCAGCGCGAGAGGAGCGTGCCGCTTCGCGACGCCGCCGGCGCGTCTGGGGAATTGCGGTTCCGCCCGACCTCGCTGTTTGCCGAGACGCCGCTGCCGGAGCGGCTTGTCGCGCGCCGCCTGGATGCCGAGCAGTCGAACAGCTCCGTCTTGTATGAGGATTACGCGCTGCTGAAGCTCTATCGGCGGCTGCAGCCCGGGCCGCATCCGGAAGTCGAGATGAGCCGCTTTCTCGTCGAGCGCGCCGGGTTTGCGAATACGCCGAAGCCGCTGGCGACACTCGAGCTGACATTGCCGGGGGCGCCGGCCGAGGAGACCTGTGCGGCGGGCGTGCTGTTCGGGTTCGTGCGCAATCAGGGCGATGGCTGGACATTGGCGCTCGATTATCTGACCCGCTATCTCGACGACGCCCTCAACGAGGCAGCGCCCGGCGCGACGGCCCCGGGGCGCACCGCCGAGCGGCCCGACCCCGACCATTTCTTTTTGGCGCTGGCGCGGCAGCTCGGGCTGCGCTTGGCGCAGATGCACCGCGCGCTCGCCGAGCGCGCCGGCGACGATCCCGCCTTCGCGCCCGAGCCGATCACGCGCCAGGATCTCGCCGAGTGGCGCCAGACGCTGGAGGAGAACGCCGAGCGGATGCTGGCGCGTCTCGAACGCGGCCAGGCGGGGCTACCGGAAGCAGCGCGCAGCCTCGCCGACACGCTGACCGGGGCCGGGCCGCAGCTGTTCCGCGCGATCCGCGCACTGGTCCCGGACGAGATTGTCGCGACAAAGACGCGCTATCACGGCGACCTGCACCTCGCGCAGGTCATCGCGGTGCAGAACGATTTCTTTTTCATCGATTTCGAGGGCGAGCCGGGACGGCCCCTCGCGGCGCGCCGGCGTAAGAGCTCGCCGTTGCGCGACGTCGCCGGCATGATCCGCTCCTTCGATTACGCCGCGACGGCGGCGGTGCGCGAGCTTGGCGAGGCCCGTCCGGCGGCGGTGCCGCGCATGGATATGCTTGCCGAAGCCTGGCGGCAGCGTGCGATCGACGGGTTCCGCGCCGCCTACCGGAAGGCGATGCGCGGCTGCCCGTCCTATCCGGCGAGCAAATTGCAAGCGAAAGCGCTCATCGATTTGTTCACCCTCGAAAAGGCCGTCTACGAAGTCTCCTACGAGCTCGCGAACCGGCCGGCCTGGGCGGCGATCCCGTTGAACGGGATCCTGCGCGTTGTCGAGAAGGTGACCGGGGCGGCGCCGGTCAGGGACGAACATGCCGCACCGCCCTAGCCGCGAGGTCGAGGCGCTTGTCGCCGGACGCCACGGCGACCCGTTCGCGTTTCTCGGCATGCACAAGGCCTCAGCCGGGGTCTATGTGCGGGCGATGCTGCCCGATGCGGAACGGATGGCGGTCATCGACACGGCGAGCGGCGAGATCGTCGCCCAAGGTGAACGCATCCACCCCGCCGGGTTCTTTGTCGCCAGCATGCCGGACCGCAACGCGCCGTTCCGCTACCGTCTGCGGGTGTGGCGCGGCGGGCATTGGCACGACTTCGACGACATCTACCGTTTTCCGCCGGTGCTCGGAGAACTCGACGTCCACCTGCTCGTGGAGGGCAACCATCTCGCGAGCTATCAGAAGCTCGGGGCGCACGCGGTATTGCATGACGGCGTCGAAGGGGTCGCGTTCGCGGTCTGGGCGCCGAACGCGCAGCGGGTCAGCCTCGTCGGCGATTTCAATGCCTGGGACGGCCGCCGCATGCCGATGCGCAAGCGCCATGCCGGCGGGTTCTGGGAGCTTTTCGTGCCGGGGCTGCGCCCAGGGCATCTCTACAAATACGAGCTTCTCGGCGCCCACGGCGAATTATTGCCGCTGAAAGCCGATCCGCATGCCGAGCGCGCCGAGCATCCGCCCGGCACCGCCTCGGTTGTCGCCAACCCGTCGCGCCATGTCTGGCAGGATGGCGGCTGGATGAATGCGCGGGCGCAGCGCAACGACCGCGAGGCGCCGATCGCGATTTACGAGGTGCATCTCGGCTCGTGGCGCCGACCGGAGCAGGGCCGCTATCTGAGTTATCGCGAATTGGCCGAGCAACTCGTGCCCTATGTCGCCGATCTCGGCTTCACCCATATCGAGGTGATGCCGATCACGGAATACCCGTTCGACGGCTCCTGGGGCTATCAGCCGATCTCGTTATTCGCGCCGACCTCCCGGCATGGCGGGCCCGACGATTGCCGCGCCTTTATCGATGCGTGCCACCGCGCCGGGCTTGGCCTGTGGCTCGACTGGGTGCCGGGGCATTTCCCGACCGATGCACACGGGCTCGGCCGGTTCGACGGCACCGCGCTTTACGAGCATGCCGATCCGCGACAGGGGCTGCACCGCGACTGGAACACGCTGATCTACAATTACGGGCGCCGCGAGGTCACCAATTTCCTATTGTCGAGCGCGCTCTACTGGATGCGCGAGTATCATATCGACGGGCTCAGGGTCGATGCCGTCGCCTCGATGCTCTATCTCGATTACAGCCGCAACGCCGGCGAGTGGATCCCCAATCTGTTCGGCGGGCGCGAGAACCTCGATGCGATCGCGTTTCTGCGGCGCATGAACGAGCTGGTGTTCGGGGAGCAGACCGGCGCGACGACGGCGGCCGAGGAATCGACTGCCTGGCCGATGGTGTCGCGCCCGGTTTATGTCGGCGGGCTCGGTTTCGGGTTCAAATGGAACATGGGGTGGATGCACGACACGCTCCGCTACATGTCGATGGACCCGATCCACCGCAAATACCATCACAACGACATGACCTTTGGGCTGCTCTATGCCTTCCACGAAAACTTTATCCTGCCGTTGAGCCACGATGAGGTCGTGCATGGCAAGGGGTCGCTGCTCGGCCGGATGCCCGGCGACCGCTGGCAGCGCTTCGCCAATCTGCGGGCATATTTTGCTTTCATGTGGACGCATCCGGGTAAGAAGTTGTTGTTCATGGGCGGAGAGTTCGGGCAGGAGCACGAGTGGAACCACGACAGCAGCCTCGATTGGCGATCCCTCGCCGATCCGTTTCACGCGGGGGTGCAGGCGCTCATGCGCGATCTGAACCGGCTCTACCGCGCGACCCCTGCGTTCTACCGGCTCGATTGCGAGCCCCAGGGCTTTGCCTGGATCGACGCCGCCAACGGTGCCGAGAGCGTCCTCTCCTATCTGCGGCGGGGACGCGAGGAGCACGAGTTGGCCGTTATCGTGTGCAATTTCACACCGGTGCCGCGCCACGACTACCGCATCGGCGTGCCGCGCCCGGGCCATTACCGCGAGCGCATCAACACCGATGCGCCGATCTATTGTGGCAGCGGCGTCGGGAACGCCGGTGGGATCGATGCCGAGCCGCACCCAATGCACGGCCATGCCTATTCACTACAGCTGAATTTGCCGCCGCTCGGAGTGCTGATCTTCACGCTCGAGCCGTGACAATCGCAAGGGCCGCAGGATGGGTCGACCGCAGCGAAACCCATCGCGCTCCCCACCGGTCAGACGGTGATGGGTGTCGCGCCACTCAACCCATCGTACGAAGCCGCGCCCTTGAGGCGTCCTGATGCCGCCGACAAAGGTCTGGCCCGGACAACCTTACCCGCTCGGTGCGAGCTGGGACGGCAAGGGGGTCAATTTCGCGCTGTTCTCGGCTCATGCCGAAAAGGTCGAGCTGTGCCTGTTCGACCGCTCGGGTCAATACGAGGAGTCGCGCATCGAACTTCCCGAATATACCGACGAGGTATGGCACTGCTATCTACCGGAAATGCGGCCTGACCAGCTCTACGGCTATCGCGTCTACGGCCCCTACGATCCCGCCGCCGGGCACCGCTTCAACCCGAACAAATTGCTGCTCGATCCCTATGCGAAAGCGATTGCGGGGCAGGTGCGGTGGAGCGACGTCGTCTACGGTTATCGGGTCGGCAGCCCGCGCGAAGACCTCGCTTTCGACCGCCGCGACAGTGCCCGTCACGTGCCGAA
>VAZF01000170.1 GCA_005888425.1 Alphaproteobacteria bacterium | reverse complement strand
CCAAATAGATCGCCAATTGCGCCGACATCGACAGCGCAATTGCATGCCGCGCCGTCGCCGGCACGAACGGCAGGTCGCGTGCTAAGCCAAGCGCCAGCCGCGGATAATCGAGGATGCGCCGCCACCAGAACGTAAGCCCGCTCAGCTCGGTCAGATACTCCCGGCGATTTTTCGCCTTCGGGAAGATCAGCTCGGGATCGCGCTCGGGGTCCTGTGTATAGCGGTGATGCCAGGCGTGGAAATGCCGGTAGTAGGTTGCGTTGTAAAAGCTCAAGATTCCGGCGATCCAGCCGATCGCATCGTTCGCCCGGCGCGACGCAAACGCGGTGCGGTGCACGCATTCATGCATCGGCGCGAACAGCGTGACGATCGTCACCCCGTGCAACGCCATCGCCGGGATCAGCAGAAACCAGGAGGGCCGGGCAAACCAGACAAGGCATCCGGTCGCGCCGATGCAGGCGATATGCGCCGCGAGCTGCATCGGGCATCGGATCGCTATCCGCCGTTCTCACCGCCACATCTGCCAACATCACGCCTCCCCGCTCGTCCATCATTGCGCCGCGTAATTCGTGCTGACAACAGCCGGTTGGCCATTCCGGGGCTGGCGCCGTGCGACCCGGTCCCCGTTTGCGGGGTACACAACACTTGATTTCGCGGATGAAGCTGGGCTCCTCCCCCGCGGTGCGGGGGAGGTGGCGAGCGAAGCGAGCCGGAGGGGGCAAACGCGGCCGCGCGTTTCGTGCCGTGCGCAGCGCTTCGAGTTTCTTCGCGCGCCCCCTCCACCATGCTTCGCATGGTCCCCCTCTCCCGCGTCGCGGGGGAGGATCAGGAGCGCAGTTGAGCATGGGCGGGGTGAGGGGCATTGCCCAGCCCGCGCCAGCCACTATCATCGCGCGATGACCGAACCCCGCTTTCACTACCGCCTCGGCGTCAACCAGCCGGCCCAAAGCCCGACCGCCAAGCGCCTCGCCGAGATGGCCGAGGCGATCGGAAGCGATACCGATGGCGCGTTCCGCCTCGACGTCTTCCCGGAAAGCCGCCTCGGCCCCGATCCGCAGATGTTCGCCGATGTGCAGAAGGGCGCGCTCGATTTCTATCTCGCGGGCGCCACCTTGGGCGGCATCGCGCCATCGAGCGCCTTGCCGCTGTTGCCCTTTACCTTCGCGGGTAATGCCGCGGTCTTCGCGGCGCTCGACGACGCGCTCGGCGAGGTGATCCGTCGCGAGCTCGCCGCTGCCGGCCTCCACGGCTTCCGCCATTGCTGGCTCAACGGCTTCCACCACATCACGACGAGCAACCGGCCGGTCCACGACGCCGACGATTTTCGCGGCCTCAAGATCCGCACGCCGGGCGGCGAATTGGCCGCCGATTTTTTCCGCACCCTCGGCGCCGAGCCTGGCATGGTGCCGTTCAGCGGCATGTACGACGCGCTGAAGGCCAAGACCTTCGACGGCCAGAGCGATCCCCTGGGCGTCGTGCAATCGCTAAAGCTCGACGAGGTGCAGACCTATCTCAGCCTGACCGGTCATTGGTGGTCCGGCTTTACGTTGATGGCGCACGGCGCCGCCTGGCAGGCGCTGCCGCACGAGATTCAGGCGGTCGTCGAGCGCAATACCGAGCGCTTCGCCAAACTGCAGCGCCAGGATGTCGAGGCGGTCAACGCCGCTGGGGAAACCGAGCTGGCGCGCCGCGGCATGGTCGTCAACCACGCTGACACCGCGAGCATCCGCGCCCGGCTCGGCGATTTCTACGCGCGCTGGCGGACGCGCTTCGACCCTGCAATCTGGGCCCTGACCGGCGCCCCCTAGGAGTTACCCGGCAAGCCGATCCGCCGCCCGGCCCAGTCCGGCCGCGGCAAGCCCGCATGGGCGGCGGTCCAGGCGGCGACCCGCTCGCGCCGTTCCGGCGGAAACGGCGTCACCCGCCGCGCCTTCAAATCGATATGCAGGAACATCAATTCCTGGGTCGCCGAGCGCTCACGGTCGCGAACCCGGAACATCTCGTGCCCGACATAGAGGCGCTTGTCATCTGATCCCAGGATCTGCGTCGCGATCCGCACCCGCTCGCCGACCAGCAGCTCCCGCTCGTACAAATTGTGGGTCTCGACGACAAACGTGCCCTTCTCGTCCTTGCGGCGGTAATCGAGCCCAAGCCCCAGCTCGTCGAACAACAAATCGGTCGCCCGATCGAACAGCACGACGTAATAGGCCAGGTTCATATGGCCGTTCCAATCGATCCACTCGGGCAGCACCTCGCCTTCGAATCGCTGATAGGGGGCGGGGATCGTCATTGCGCTGGATCCGGGTTCTGGTCGGGCAAAATGCTTTTACAGGCCTGGTGTGGTGGATTTGAAGTTCCCACAATTTGGATGGCGGCTGCGTTTCGGAACTTCAAATCCGAAACCACACCAGATTCATAAACTTGCCAGCGTGGCTTAGAATCCGAAATTCGCTCAAAACCTGGGCCAAGCTATGGCGAATTTCGGATTCGCCACACTGGGCCGACGGGGCGAGGCCCGGGCTCCGGTTGCCTCTATGCGACGGTTTCGTTACATTCCGGCCGCGCGTGACGCCCCGGGGCCGGCCCGGTCGGCGCCGCTTGATGCCGCCGGCTGATGAAAATTCTGACCTGCAACAGCAATCGGCCTCTGGCCGAGGCGATTTCGGCCTATCTCGGCCTGCCCTTGATGAAGGCGAGCGTCCGCCGCTTTTCGGATATGGAGGTCTTTGTCGAGATCCACGAGAACGTCCGCGGCGAGGACGTCTTCGTCATCCAATCGACCTCCTACCCGGCAAACGACAATCTGATGGAGCTCCTGGTCGCGCTCGACGCGTTGCGGCGCAGCTCGGCGCGGCGGGTGACGGCGGTCATCCCCTATTACGGCTATGCGAGACAGGATAGGAAATCGAGCCCGCGCTCGCCGATTTCCGCCAAGCTCGTCGCCAATCTGATCACGACCGCCGGCGCCCACCGCGTCCTGACCCTCGACCTCCATGCCGGCCAGATCCAGGGCTTCTTCGATATCCCGACCGACAATCTCTATGCCGAGCCGGTCCTGGTGAAGGACATCAAGGAAAACCACGCCGGCCAGGACCTCACGATGGTGTCGCCCGATGTCGGCGGCGTGTTCCGTACCCGCCAGATCGCCCGCCGGGTCGATGCCGACCTCGCGATCATCGACAAGCGCCGCGAGCGCGCCGGGGTCTCCGAAGTCATGAACATCATCGGCGACGTTGCCGGGCGGCGCTGTATCCTGGTCGACGACATCGTCGACAGCGCCGGAACGCTGTGCAACGCCGCCCAGGCGCTGATGGACAATGGCGCCGAGGGCGTCTATGCCTATGTGAGCCATGGCGTGTTGTCGGGCGGCGCGGTGGCGCGGGTCGCCGCCTCGCCGATCAAGATGCTGGTTCTGACCGACAGCATTGTCGCGACCGAAGCGGTGCGGCTGACGCACAATGTGCGCCAGCTGACGATTGCGCCGCTGATGGCCGAGGCGATCCTGCGCATCAGCGAGGAACGTTCGGTCTCGAGCCTGTTTGGTTGAGTAGACGCTCGGCGGCTTCGGGTTGGCGCTATGGCCGGCCCGGCGGCTTCCGTTGTTGGCCTGCTCGTGTTCGATAGAGGAGTGACAAGTCGATGCCCGAGATTTTGAGCCTCACCGCCGAGCCGCGCGAGGGCGCCGGCAAGGGCGCGGCCCGGGCGGTGCGGCGCGCTGGACGCGTCCCGGCGATCGTTTATGGCGACAAGCAGGAGCCGGTGCCGATCAGCCTCGAGCCGCGCGAATTGAGCCGCGCGATGGCGCAGCCCGGCTTTTTTGCGCATCTGGTCGATCTGAAGATCAACGGGTCGAGCCAGCGCACCCTGCCGCGCGAGGTGCAATACCATCCGATCACCGACGCGCCGCTCCATATCGATTTCCTGCGGGTCGGCGCCGGCGCCCAGGTCACCGTCGCGGTGCCGGTCGTCTTCATCAACCACGAGCGCGCCCCCGGGTTGCGCCGCGGCGGCATTCTGAACATCGTCCGCCATGAGATCGACATGGTCTGCTCGGTCGACAACATTCCCGAACGGATCGTTGTCGATCTCGATGGGCTCGAGATCGGCGACAGCATCCACATCCATCAGGTTCAGATCCCCGAAGGCGCCCGCCCCGCGGTCCATGAGCGCGACTTTACGATTGCCACGGTCGGCGCGTCTTCGGCGGTCCGCGAAGAGGCCGCGGCCGCAGCGGCTGCCGCAGCGGTTGCCGCGGCGGCGCCGCCCGTCGTGGAAGGCGAGCCGACTGCGCCGGGAGCCGCCCCTGGTGCCGCGCCGGGCGCCGCCCCTGGAGCCGCACCCGGAGCGGCGCCTCCGTCGTCGTCCTAGCTTTTATTTCAGGCCATGCGCCTGATCGTCGGGCTCGGCAATCCGGGCCCGCGTTACGCCCGCAACCGCCACAATATCGGGTTTATGGCGGCCGAGGCGCTCGCCCGGCATTACGGCTTCCCGGCGTTTCGCGACCGCTTCAAGGGCGAGCTTTCCGAAGGGGTGATCGCCGGCGCGCGCCGTCTGCTGTTGCGGCCGCAGACCTTTATGAACGACTCCGGCGACTCGGTGCTGGCCGCGATGAGCTTCTACAAAATCGCACCGGAGGAGATCGTCGTGATCCACGACGAGCTCGACCTCCGGCCCGGCAAGGTGCGGGTCAAGCGCGGCGGCGGCAGCGCCGGACACAACGGGTTGCGTTCGATCGACGCGATGATCGGGCCCGACTATTGGCGCGTGCGGATCGGC
>VAZF01000169.1 GCA_005888425.1 Alphaproteobacteria bacterium | reverse complement strand
GTATTCCATTTCGGCACCTCATCTTGGTAACCATCCAATCGGACGGTTCATTGAACAGGTGCTGTCGTTACTCAAGCGGCGTGATCGAGATCGCATCGAAATGCGTCACGCTATCGGCTTTTGTCCACAGCGCGACTTTGCCGGCCTTGGCAAAGGTGCTGTCCTCGGCGGTATAGAGCGGCTTGCCATCGAACGACACGGTGAAGCGATTACCTTCGGCGCGCAGCCCGAGGGTATGCCATTGGTTTGATGCGACTTTGAGGTTGGCGCTCTGAATCTGTTGCCGGCGGCCGTTCACGACCCTGTAGAATCGGACATTGTCTTCGAGCGCATTGGCGCGGGCGATGTAGTAGTTGTTCGGGTCGGTGAATCTCACCACGATCCCGCCAGCTTGATCAACCGAGCCGCTGACGGGCTTGAAGTGAACCGTGATATCGACGTTCTTTGCCGAGAGCGGCAAATACACGGCCAGCGGAAAGCGGTAGTCGGTTCGGTCCGTGCTCGTTTGCGCAATGGCCTTCTGCCCGGCCGCGGTCGGGTCAGCCACAACCTTCCAGGGACTGACAGGTCCGCCACCCGTCAGCGTGAATTCGAAACCCGGCGGTGCAACACCGGCCGACATGCCGGCGATGTCGACTTGGATCGCCCGTTGTTGGGCCTCTGCGGTGGCGGTCACGAGAGCACCTCCCACGATTAGGGTAATCAGCGCGAATCGCGGTCTCACGGCGTGGCGAGTCCCGCGATATAGAGGAGGATCCCCGCGGCCGAGCAGGCGGCGAGCGTCTGTATCGTGCCGGCTTTGAAGCGGAAGATCGCGACGATGGCCGCGAGGGACAGGATGAGCGCCCAGAGATTGAGGCTCGCCAATACCGGCATGTCGAAGCCGATGCCATAGCCGCCTACCGGGACGGTGTCGCGGAACCAGGTGTGCAATGCGAACCAGATCGCCAGGTTCAGGATGACGCCGACCACCGCGGCGGTAATGCCGGCCAGCGCGCCGGAGAGCGGCTTGTGATCGCGCAGCCGCTCGATGAACGGCGCGCCAAGCCCGATCCACAGAAAGCACGGCACGAAGGTCGTCCAAGTCGCGAGCAGCCCGCCGAGCGTCCCGGCGAGAAGCGGCGGCAGCGCGCCGGGATCGCGGTAGGCGGCCATGAAGCCGACGAACTGCACGACCATGATCAGCGGGCCCGGCGTCGTCTCGGCCATGCCGAGCCCGTCGAGCATCTCGCCGGGCCGCAGCCAGCCATAGGTCTCGACCGCCTGCTGCGCCATGTAGGCAAGGACGGCATAGGCGCCGCCGAAGGTGACGACCGCCATCTTCGAGAAGAACAGGCCGATCTCGCTGAAGGTGTGGGCGGCGCCGAGGGTCGCGATGATGGCGATCACCGGCCCGAGCCACAGCACGAGCCAAATCGCCGACACCCGCAACGCGCGTCCGACGGTCGGGCGGACGTGCTCCGGCATCTCGTCACCAAGTGCGCTGTCCTGCACGGCGTGCGCGTTACCGCCGCCGTGGCCCTCACCGACGATAAAAGCGGCCGAACCGGCGCGGGCTCCGACAAAGCCGATCACCCCCGCAGCGAGCACGATGAGCGGGAACGGTACATGGCTGAAGAAAATCGCGACGAAGGCGAACGCGGCCAGCGCCATCATCGCGCCGCTCTTCAACGCCCGGCTGCCGACCCGATAGACCGCGTGGAGAACGATCGCCAGCACCGCCGCCTTGAGTCCAAAGAACAACGCCGCGACGATCGGCACCTGGCCGTACAAGGCGTAGATCCAGCTCAAAGCCATGATGCTGACGACACCGGGAAGGACGAAGAGCCCGCCGGCGATAATCGCGCCGGGCCAGCGGTGCAACAGCCAACCCATGTATATCTTAAGCTGATGCGCCTCCGGTCCCGGGAGCAGCATGCAATAGCTGAGCAGGTACAGGAAACGCGACTCGCTGATCCACTTTTTTTCATCGACGACGATGCGGTGCATGACCGCGATCTGTCCGGCCGGGCCGCCGAAGCTCAGCGCGGCTACCCGTAGCCAGACCCGAGTTGCTTCACCCAGAGAGATGCCGTGCGCCGGGATCGTCCGCCCGGCGTCGTTCGCCGCAAGTTCTGTCACGATTCTTTTCCTTTTCTCAGGCTGAAGCGGGCGTCCAATTGTGCTTTTCGTCCTGACAGCTGCGGCACCAGGCGTAGAACGCGTCGTACATGACGAGCCCCTGCTCGAGCATCTCGTGGTCATTCGCGAAATTGGCCGACAGCCCGAGCGATAGCGCGAGCAGGCCCGGCGCTTGCGGCGCCAGCTCGGGACGCGACGTATCGAGAGTTCGCCGTCATGCGAGAACGGCTCGGCGCCCGGGATGTCGTACGCTGTCGCGCCGGTGACCTCTGCGGTCTCGAATACTCGCTCGGTCGGCACGTAGAGAAACTTCGCTTCTGGATCGATAAAGCGGCGGATCAGCCACGGGCAGGCGATGCGGTCGATCTTCGGCCGTTCGCGCGTCACCCACCCATGCTCCCCGGCCGCCACCTTCTTGCGCAACGGCAGGCCCTGCTCCGCCCAGCCGGCGATGCCGCTTTCGAGATGGCGGGCATCGAGGCCGATGCCGCGTAGCGCGACGGCCGTTTGCTGGCTGACCTCTTGGCCATGTGCGCAATAGACAATGACGGGCTGGTTCGGGCGGAGATCCTTGCCCCAATGACCGACATCGCCGGGCTCGCGCCGCACCGCCGCGATCAGCATCCGGTCGTCGGCATCGAACGCCGCGGCGCGACGCACATCGATGACGAGCGGCGCGGCCGCGGCGCCGAGCCGATCGTGAAGCGCCTGTGCGGAAATGGAAAAACGGCCTTGGTCCATGGCGCGCTCCTCGCAGGGCGAGTGGCGCAGAGCTTGGACGATCGGCCGTCTGACGGGGTGTCTGCCTAACCCCGATGGCGGGCTATTTAATCCCTAAGCTGTAGGATGGCAAGTAGGGAGCATAGGAGGTCGGAACCGCGATGCTTCTTATCTGCGCCGTAGGTCTGCGACGAGTACAATCGCCATAACGATCACAAATACGACGGCAACGAATATAGCGCTGTACCAATCCATCTTTCGCTGACACTGGCGTATCCGCCGACGCCTAGGCGTTGCCGTAACCATAACCACTTCATGAATGGCGCGCAGTTGCGCTTTCGGTTAGCCGGCGAATGCTAGAAGGTTATAACCCTCCGGCTGAGCAGTCCGATCGTCCGATGGGGAACTCAAAGAAGGCCAAGCCCACCGAGCGTCCCACCGGCTAAAAGCATCCAAAGCGGATTGAGCCGGGTACTCAACATCAGCGTTGCGGCGGCGATCGTCACCGCAGCCGCCTGCCAATCGACATCGGCGGCCCGGGCCATGACGGTGCCACTCGCGATCACGAGCCCGATGGTTACCGGGACAAGCCCTCTGCGCACAGTCTCCTGCCATCGCGCGTCGCGGAACCGGTCCCACAGGCTGTATGAGGCGAAATAGATCGTGCACGGTGGTCCGAACGTCGCGGCGGCGCTGGCGAGCGCACCCGGCAGGCCCCATACCTTCCAACCAACAAAACTCATCATTAAGATCATGTTCGGGCCCGGAATGGACTGCGCCAAGGCGAAGTAATTGGTGAACTCCTGATCTGTCACCCAGCCATGCGCAACAACGACAAAGTGGCGAACGTCCGGTAGGACTGTCGGGAAGCCGCCAAAGCTGATCGAGGACAGCAGCGCGAGACGCGCCGTAAGCGCCGCGAGGATGGATGGGTCGCTCACCGCGCTCTCGCGATTTGAAATCCTGCGGCGGCAATACTGAGTGGCGCGAGACCGATCAGCACGATAAGCAGCGGCAGTTTGGCGAGGGCCATGAGAAGGAAACCGAGGCTGGCAAAGATAACGGCCGCGGGGCTACCGCGATGCGGCAGCATCATTCTGAGCCCAGTCGCGACCAGCAATCCGGCCGCGGCCGCGGAAATCCCGCCGAGGATATGCTGAAGAACAGGATTCTGAGCGTGCTGTAGACACAGCACGCCGACAATGAAGCCGATTGTCCACGGGATCAGAAGAAAACCCGAGACAGCAGCCACCGCCCCGATTGCGCCACGCAGCCTCGTTCCGACACAGACCGCGATGCCGACAATATTCGGGCCGGGCATGAACTGGCAGAGGCTCACGATGTCGGCAAAGTCTTGCTCGCTTATCCACCGCTGCTGATCGACGGTGATGCGCCGCGCCCAGACAAGCCCGCCTCCACCGCCGATCCCGTACAGCGAGACCTTCAGGAAGGCTATTGAGACCGCAGCAAGCGAAGGGTGCTCCGGGTAGCTTTGCTTGATATCGGGCTTTGACACTCCCAGCCTCCGAAATGGATCGGATTCTTGCACTCGGACGGCAAATCCTCGGGACAGAGGCTAGCTGCTGCAGCTTGCGCACAAACAGCTGCGTTGCGAGCCCACTGAGCTAAGTCTTGCGCAAACGCGGTTGACTTGCGGCTGCGGCGTGCCGGAAGATGAATGCAGGCCATGGCAACCGCCCCCTAGCCACTTCGGTCGGCCAAGCGTTGCCCCATCCCCCGTCGCGCCATAGGCCCGGCGGGCCAGCATGGGGTATGCCATGGACCAATTTCATACGCTCGATCTTGCGCTGTTTCTCGCCGGGGCCTTTGCCGCCGCGTTTGTCACCGGGCTTGCCGGGTTTGCCTTCGCGATCGTCGCAGCCGCGGTCTGGCTGCATTTTATGGCGCCGGCGCAGGCGACGCCCTTGATCATCGCGTTCGGCCTCATCGTCAGGGCGTCTCGGTATGGAAGCTGCGCCGCGCGATCCAATGGAAACGCCTCATGCCGTTTCTGGTCGGCGGCGTCATCGGCGTGCCGATCGGCGCTGAGCTCCTGCGCTGGGCGAGTCCCGGCGATCTGCGTCTCGCCGTCGGCGCGATCCTCGTCTTGTTCAGCCTGTGGAATCTGTTCCGCCCGAGCCTCGCCTCGATGGCGCGCGCCGGCATCGTCGCGGATGGCGCGGTCGGCATCGTCAATGGAATCATTGGCGGCTCGACCGGGCTCGCCGGCATCGCCGCGGTCATCTGGTGCAGCCTGCGCGGCTGGCCGCCCGCCGAGCAGCGCGCCGTCTTTCAGCCCTCCGGGGTCGCGGTGTTCGCGATGAGTGCGCTGTGGCTCGGCGGCGCCGGCATGATCGGCGGCGACACGCTGATCCTGTTCCTGATCGGTCTGCCGGCGCTCGCGCTCGGCACCTGGGCCGGGCTCCAGCTGTTCGGCAAGCTCGACGACCAGGCGTTCCGCCGCATCGTGCTCGTGCTCTTGCTGATCTCCGGGGCGAGTCTGCTGGTCCTCGGGAGGTGAATGGCAATCGCAGTGCAGATCGCAATTCACGGAGGTGGACATGATATCCTATCGAGTTGCCATTCTATGGCGCGGCGATCGCGACGCGCGACAGGCCGCGACTCCGCAGAACAATCGCTATTACCGTATATTCGAGGAGCTGGCGTCGCTCGGCATCTCGGCCGAGCCGGCGGTCTATGACGAGGACTTCGCCGATGAGGTGCGGGCGCAGCTGCTCGGCGTGGACGGTGTCCTCGTCTGGGTCGATCCGCTGAGCCGCGGCAAGACTCGCGCTGCGCTCGATCCGCTGCTGCGAGAGATCGCCACGCGCGGTCCATGGGTCAGCGCACATCCCAATGTCATTCTGCAGATGGGCGTCAAGGAGGTTCTGTACCGAACCAAGCACCTCGGCTGGGGCACGGATACGCATATCTATCGCAGCGCGGCGGAGTTTCACGACGAGTTCCCAGCGCAGCTCCAGAAGACCGGAACGCGGGTATTAAAACAAAACCGCGGCAATGACGGCCAGGGCGTTTGGAAGGTCGAGCTTTTAAACACATCATTCAGCCGAGATGACAGCGAGGTCCGCGTGCTGCATGCGCTGCGCGGTAGTGTCCCGGAGCAACTGGCGCTCGCAAACTTCATGGGTCGCTGCGAGCATTATTTGGGCTGGGGCGGCTGTATCGTTGATCAGCCATTTCAACCGCGCCTACCGGACGGCATGATCCGCTGTTACATGGGGGAGGACCGCGTCGTCGGATTCGGACACCAGTATATTAAGGCGCTCATCGAACCGCCGCCGGAAGGACCGGATGCGCCAGCAGCACAACCTGGACCGCGTATCATGCATGGGCCGGACGCCCCAGCGTTTCAGCCGCTGCGAGCGAAGATGGAAGCGGAATGGGTGCCGCAGATGATGCAGATCCTAGGCCTCGACCTGACAGCGCTGCCCATCATCTGGGACGCTGATTTCCTCTATGGCCCGCGGGATGCGGCAGGCTTGGACAGCTATGTCCTGTGCGAGATTAATGTCAGTTCCTGCTTCGCGATCCCCGACGAGGCGCCGGCGGCGATCGCAAAGCTGGCGCTAGCCCGCTGCCAAAGCGTGCCGAAACGATCGTGACCATTCATGCCGGCGGTACTTCAGGTTCGCGATCTCCGCACGAGCATTCTCAAGCGGGTCTCATTCACCCTGTCTGCGGCCGAATGTATTGCGGTCAAAGGGCCGTCCGGCGCAGGCAAAACCTTGCTGCTGCGTGCCATCGCGGATCTCGATCCCAATCAAGGTGTGGTGACCCTGGACGGCCGCGATCGTTCGACAATTGCCGCACCGGAGTGGCGCCGCCTGGTCGGTTATGTGCCGGCGGAACCAGGCTGGTGGGCCGAAACCGTCGGAGAACATTTTCGCGAATGGCAAGCGGCATCCGCTTGCCTGCGAAAGCTGGGGTTTTCTGAGGAGACCAGAACCTGGCCAATAACGAGGATGTCCACCGGCGAGCGGCTGCGGCTCGCCCTTGTTCGCGCTCTCATGGTGCGACCGAAGGTCTTGCTGCTCGATGAGCCTACCGCGGCCCTCGATGCCGCTTCTGAGGCAGCGGTCGAATCGTTGATCTCTTCCCGCATACAAGCCGGTGTCGCTGTTCTGTGGGTTACGCACGATGAAGCGCAAGCCAAGCGCATCGCGCGCCGACGACTTGTGGTCGAGGCTGGACGCGTTTGCCAGGAGACCGACCAATGGCCAGCTACATAGAGTTAAGCTATTGGGATCTTGCGGCAGCAAGTGTCCTTGTCCTGATCGATGCGGCCCTGTCGATCATCTTCGGTCTGAGGATTCACCGCAGCCTGTTGGTCGCAGCAACCCGGATGACAGTGCAGCTCGCATTGGTAGGCTTGGTACTGACATTTCTGTTCGCGGTTGTGTCGCCGTTGTGGACGGGTCTGGCGGCACTCGGAATGATCCTCTTTGCCGGGCTAGAAATCACACAGCGTCAGGAGCGGCGCCTTTCAGGCTGGTGGTCCTACGGCTTGGGCACCGGCTGTATGATGATTGCGTCAGTTGTGGTCACGGTCTTTGCCCTCCTGACCGCGTTGCGGCCAACGCCATGGTATGACCCGCGCTACGCGATACCCTTGCTCGGTATGATTCTAGGTAATTGCATGACCGGCATCGCTTTGGGCCTGCACACGCTGACGACGAGCCTCGTGAGCCGGCGGGCAAGCGTGGAGGCTCAGCTCATGCTCGGTGCGACGCGATGGGATGCCGCAGCGCCTGTGACCCGGGAGGCGCTTCGCAGCGCATTGATGCCCACGATCAATTCCATGTCGGCGACAGGCCTGGTGTCGTTGCCGGGCATGATGACAGGGCAGATCCTGGGCGGGGTACCCCCGACCGAGGCGGTAAAGTACCAGATCCTGGTGATGTTCCTGATTGCAGGGGGTACGGCGTTGGGGGCTGTAGCAGCGGTGCTTGGTGGCATCTTCCGCCTGACCGACGGGCGGCATCGGCTGCGTCTCGATCGCATAACCGCTGTGAAGCCCACTTAGCCGAT
>VAZF01000168.1 GCA_005888425.1 Alphaproteobacteria bacterium | reverse complement strand
GGTGAGGTTCGGCCGCAGCGCTGCGTGCTCACGGTCGTAATAAAGCGCCTTGAACACATCAGTGTCGGCCACCGGCAGCACAGTCCGGAGCCCGCTTGGATCAAAGTTGCCGGCGGTCTTCACGCAAGCAGGCCCTTGATGTTGTCGTAAACGATTTGCGCAAGGACCGGGTAAGAGCGCGGCCGCGGATGCAGCGCGTCTGAAAAATGCTCGCGAAAGTCGGCTTCCCGGTCGGTGTCAAACGCCGTATAGAGGTCAACCACTCGGATCCCGATCTGGGCGCATTGGCGCTCGCCAAGTGAACCGTCTCCATGTCGAGCTCGGGACGCCGCACATTGCGGGCTAATCTGCGCCAGGCTTCTCGACGAGAAAATTTTCCATCGCGAGCGCATCGATGCCGGAGGCGAAGAACGTCTTCAGCGCATCGGACGGGCTCGATACGATCGGCTCGCCGCGCAGATTGAACGAGGTGTTGATCAGCACCGGCACCCCAGTGCGCCGCTCGAAGGCATCGAGTACCCGGTAAAGATAGGGGTTCTGCTCGGCCGAGACGGTCTGCACCCGGCTCGTGCCGTCGACATGCGCCACCGCCGCGGTCTGGTCCGGGCGCAACGCCTTGTGCGTGTAGAGCATGAAGGGGCTTTCCGCCATGCCGAGCGTCTCGAACCACTCGCCGTAAGCCTCCTTTTTCACGACCGGCGCAAAGGGGCGGAACTCCTCGCGGAATTTGATCTTGGCGTTCAGGTGGTCCTTCATCTCGGGCGCCCGCGGATCGGCGAGGATCGAGCGCGCGCCGAGAGAGCGCGGCCCCCACTCGTCACGGCCGTGCAGGATGGCGACGACCTTGCCCGCGGCCAGCGCGGCTGCCAAATCTTCGGCGATATCGGCAGATTCCCGGAACGGGATGTTGTTGAGCGACAGCGTCGCCTTGATCACGGGTTCCGGATAATCGACCCCGAGATAGGCGTCGAGCGGATAGCGCCGCGCCGCTTCGTGCTCACGCGAGCGCATGGTCCATTGCAAAGCCGCGCCAAGCGCGCCGCCGGCATCGCCCGCTGCCGGATGGATGTGCGAATTGATACCGAGATCGCGGATCATGCGCGCATTGGCGGTGCAGTTGAGCGCAACCCCTCCCGCGAAGCAGAAATCGCTGGTGCCGTATTCGCGCATCAGCGGTGCCAGAATGCCGGCGATCGCGATCTCCAGCGCTTCCTGCACCGAGGCGGCGAGATCGTGATGTTCCTCACGCACCGGCTCATCCGGCCGCCGCGGCATCACACCGAGATGCGCGATCAGCGACGGATCGTAATGCCGGTCATGCCGGCAGAAATCGAAGAATCGCCGGTTCAGCGTGAACGCGCCGTCCTCGTGCAGCTTGAGGATCGGGCCAAGCAATTTATCGCGATAGCGCGGCCGGCCATAGGGGGCGAGGCCCATGACCTTGTATTCGCCCTCATTGACCTCGAAGCCGAGATACTGGGTGAAGACCGAGTAAAACAAGCCGAGCGAGTGCGGGAAATGAATCGAGCGCAGTTTCGTCAGCCGGTTGCCTTCGCCGAGATGCACGCTTGCGGTCTCGTATTCGCCGACCCCATCGAGCGTGACCACCACCGCGCGCTCGAAAGGCGAGGTAAAGAAAGCCGAGGCGGCGTGCGAGCGGTGATGCTCGGAAAACTCGACCCGATGGTTGAACCCCATATGCACCCGAAGCTGGCTGGCAATCGGCAATTTGTGCTGCACGAAACGGGGAAGATCTTCGTCGAAGATCCGGCGGGAGCGCGGCCAATTGTCGATGACCTGATCCCATAACCGGCTCAGCTTCAGTTTCGGGTCTTCATAAAAGACGATCCGGTCGATATCGTTGATGCGCAGCCCGCTGGCATGCAGCGCGCTCCCGATTGCCAGGACCGGAAAGCGCGCATCGTGCTTGCGCCGGCTCAACCGCTCCTCATGGATCGCGAACAGGATGCGGCTGTCGTCCACGAGCGCGACGGCGCTGTCATGGTAGTAGCAGGATATTCCCAGGATCAGCACGTCACCGCTCCCGCTTGGCCGGGATCCACCCGGAGCGGCCGGGACGCAGGCGGCGCAGCAAGGCGAGGGGCGCCAGCAGCCAGAAAATCAAAGCAAGCCGAAATCGACGGAACGACACAAGATGGGTCAAGCGAGCGGGTATGTGATAATCGCGTCCTCGGGATCTCTGGGGATCTCGACCCGCCGGATTTCCTTCAGATACAAAGGCAAAAGGAGGCGTCGTGCGAAGACGGCGAGGGCGGCGATCGCCGCCCCGGCGAATAAAAGCACGGCAATGATCAATTGTTCCGACAACTCGGCCCCCGGATGCCTAGCGGGCGAAGATAAAGAGGCCGCTTGCGCAGTGTCAACGAAAGGGGCGCTCGACGCCTGGCCGGGTTATATAATCGCCAGGCTTGGAGGTTCGGGTCATGGCCAAGGTTCTGAACGACGCACAGATCGCGCAATACCGGCGGGATGGTTACCTGTTTCCGTTCCCGGCCTTATCGGCGGAGGAGCTGGCGGAATGCAACGCCGGGCTTGCCCGCTTCGAAAAGTGGCTCGGCACGCCGGTCAATCAGGGCGATTTCCGCTGGCGCTCGGGCAGCTACGTCTTCCTTCCGTGGGTCGACGCGCTGGTCCGCCACAAGCGCATCCTCGACGCCGTCGAGGACCTGATCGGACCCGATATCCTCGTCTACACGGCGACCTGGTTTATCAAGGAGGCCAACAGCCCGGCCTTTGCCGCCTGGCACCAGGATGCCACCTATTTCGGCCTCGTGCCCAATGACCAGCACGTCACCGCCTGGGTGGCGCTGAGCAACGCCAGCGCCGCAGCCGGCTGCATGGAGGTTGCATCGTCGCGAGGGCGGCCGCGCCAGATGCGTCACGCGGCACTGCGCCTTGCGAACAGCATCAATGGTGCCGGCCAGGCGATCGTCGAGCCCGTCGATCAGACCGGCACGGCGATGATGGAGCTGCCGGCCGGCAGCTTCTCATTGCACAACACGCTCTGCCGTCATCGCTCGGCGCCGAACCGCGCCGATCACCGGCGGGTCGGGCTCGGGATCAGCTACATCCCGGCACATTGTCGCCTTTCCGGCTCGGTGCGGATGGGTGCGAGGCTGGTTCGAGGCAAGGACACCGGCGGGCATTTCGATCTGATTCCGGCGCCGGAAGGGGAGTTGCACCCAGCGGCGCTCGCCCGCCATGAGCGGGTGTACGGACGCTATCGCGACAATTACGAGGAGCAGGTCACGGCCCACGAACGGCAATTCGCCGCGGCGGATTGATCGCGGCCGGGCACTGGACGGCCAGCAGAACGGAGGAAAAAGGCATGCGCAGCCTCTCCGCCCGGCTTCTCGTGCTCACGGTGTTTTTCGTCATGCTGAGCGAGGTTTTCATCTTTGTGCCCTCGGTGGCGCGCTTTCGCATGACCTATTTCGACAATCACCTCGCCGCCGCGCATCTCGCGAGCCTGGCCTTGGCGGCGAGCCCGAACGGCAAGCTCGATCAGCCGATGACCAATCTGATCCTGCGCGATGTCGGCGCGCATGCGGTCATCCTGCACCGCCCGAACGGCATGGTGTTCATGCTCGACGGGCCGGTTGTGCCGCAGCCCGATGTGACCTTCGACTTGACGAAGGGAAACGTCCCGATCTGGATCCAGCGCTCGCTCGAAACTCTGGCGAGGAGTGATAACCGCATCATGCGGGTCGTGGGGCCCGCGCCGACCGAGCCCGGCGCCACGGTCGACCTGCTGCTCGATGAGGCCCCGCTGCGGCATGAGATGTGGAGGTTCGGTGTCCGCATCCTCGAATTGTCGGTTGTCATCTCACTGACCACGGCAGCGCTGGTCTATCTCAGCCTGCAATGGCTGCTGGTGCGGCCGATGCGACGCATCACCGAGAGCATGACCTCGTTTCGCCAGGATCCGGAAGATGCGACGCGCCGCATCGTGCCGAGCGCCCGGCGCCACGAGATCGGGCGCGCCGAAAACGAGTTGGCGATGTTGCAGGAGACCGTGCGCGGGGCGCTGGCTCAGCGGGCCCGCCTCGCGGCGCTCGGCACCGCCGTCACAAAGATCAACCACGATCTGCGCGCCATCCTGGCGACAGCGCGGCTCGTCAGCGATGGGCTTGCCGACAGCGCCGCGCCGGAGGTGCGCCGCGTCGCGCCGCGCCTCTTCGAAGCGATCGACCGAGCCGTTGCGCTGTGCACCCGGACACTCGACTTCTCGCGTGAGGGGGCGCCGCCTTTCTCGCCGAGCCGCTTCGAATTATTGCCGCTGATCGAGGAGATCGAACCGGCGATGGCCGGAGACAATGGCGTCGCGATCAAGGCGGACGTTCCGCAAGGGCTGATGGTGCGGGCGGATCGCGACCAGCTGTTTCGCGTGCTGCTGAACCTGACCCAGAACGCCCTCGAAGCGGGGGCGCGGCATGTGCGGTTTTCGACATCGGCCGAGAACGGCACGGTGGC
>VAZF01000167.1 GCA_005888425.1 Alphaproteobacteria bacterium | reverse complement strand
TCGGATCGATGCCGCGCTCGATGCCTTCTTGATTGACGTGCACGATCAGGTCGAGCCCGAGCCGCGCCGCGGTCGCGTCGCGAAACGCGATCATCTCGCGGAATTTCCACTTCGTGTCGATGTGAAGGAGCGGGAAGGGCGGTTTCGCCGGATAGAACGCCTTCCGCGTCAGATGCAGCAGAACGCTCGAATCCTTGCCGATCGAATACATCAGCACGGGGTTGCGAAACTCGGCCGCGACCTCGCGCAGGATCGCAATCGATTCCGCTTCGAGACGCTTCAGGTGCGATCTCGGGTGCGGCCGGCTGGTCAGCGATGTCGGCTCACCGCTCGCCCCCGCTTCAAAGGATTGCGATCCGCTCATCCCATCGCCATACCCGGCAGCCCCTCGCGCCAATGCCAGGCGCACATTGTCGAGCAGGGCTTCTTCGCTGAGCGGCTTCGGCACATACGACAAAACCCCTTCCGCAAGCGCCTGGTTTCGGCCGCTCGGGGTCGGGCCGCCGGTGATCAGGATCGTCGGTATGCGGTGTCCCGCCGCCATCAGCCGATGGTGCAGCGCCAGCCCGCTCATCTCCGGCATTTTAACATCCGCGATCAGGCAAGCCATCTCCGGCAGCCGGTCCGAAGCCAAAAGCTGCTTGCCCGAAGCGAACACCGCTGTCTCTAGGCCATGCGCGGCGAGAACACGCCGCAGCGCTTCGCGCACGGGCTCGTCGTCATCGACGATCGAGATCAGCGGTTCCATCGACGGGCTTAACGATGTGGCTTGCGCGGCAAGCCTATACGGAGCGCCGGGACCGTTCGACGGAACGAGGGGACAGCGGGATAGCAACAAGGATCAGCGCCGCGGCGACTTTGGTTTAGCGCCGGCAAAACCAGCCGGTTTTGTCGGGCGAGGGCGCTGCACTTGGGCGCGTATTGGTTCCGGCAAGGAAAGCTCCTGAGCAATCGGCACGGTAAACGAAAAGCAAGCGCCATGCCGCGGCGCCGGCGCCGCCGACAACTGCCCGCCATGCGCCTCGATGATCGATCGGCTGATCGACAGCCCGACACCGATCCCCTCCGCCTTTGTTGTATAGAAACTGTCGAAAATGCGATCGAGATTCTGCAGATCGAGACCGCTGCCGGTATCTTCGACGCTAACCACCACGGTCTCGTCCTCGCCGAGCCGCGAGCGAATCGTCACGATCCGCCGCCGGCCCCCCGTCTCGCCTATGGGCATCTCGCGCATCGCCTCCGCGGCGTTGGTGACGAGATTGACGAGCACCTGCTGCAATTGCACCGGATCGCCCATGATCGGCGGCAGGGCCGCGGCCAAATCGGTGCGGATCGCGATCCGCTGCCGGTCGAGCGTCGCCCGCAACAGATCGATGACATCATCGACGATGCGGTTGATCTCGAGAACAACGTGGCGCGGCGCTTCCTTGCGGAGCAGCGCGCGAATGCGGCGGGTCACTTCTCCGGCGCGGGTCGCGTCGCTGACGATGCAATCGGCCGCTTCCCGCGCATTGGGCAGCGCCGCCGGACCGCGGGCCAGAAAGCGGGCACAGGCGCTCGCATTGGCGACGATCGCGGCCAGCGGCTGATTGATCTCGTGTGCGATCGATGCGGTGAGCTCGGCAACCGTCGCAAGGCGAAGGGTGCGCGCGAGGTCCGCTTCGGCATCATGCAAGGCCTGCTCGGTGTGCTTACGCTCCGTCAGATCCATGACGGTGCCGATGACTTCCGTGTCGCGGCCCGGACCCGCCTGGATCTCGCCGAGGGCATGCACATACTTGACGCCGCCGCCCTCGACGACGATCCGCACTTCGCAGGAAAAGTTCGTGTTTCCCTGGATCGCGCCTGCCATCGCCGCATCGAAGCGGGCGCGGTCGTCGGGATGTACCCTGTCGCGAAACAACTCCAGTGACGGCGTTGCCACCGCGCGATCGGTTCCGAATATCTCGAATAGCTCTGCCGACCAGCGCATCTCGCTGTTCGCGGGTCGCAGGGTCCAGCTCGCCGTTCGGCTCAATTTTTGGCCTTGCGCAAGCAGCGTCTCGCTGCGTCGCAATTCCTCTTCCGCAGCGCGCCGTTCGGCGATTTCGACCGTGAGGGCGGCATTTGCGTGGACCAGCTCGGCGGTGCGCTGCGCGACAGTGTCTTCGAGGGTGTCGCGTGCCCGCTGCAGCGCCTCTTCCGTGCGCTTGCGCTGCCAGCTCCACGCCAAGCTCATGACGGCACAGAGGATGAAGGCGCCGGTGAATGGCACATCCTCCGGCGCGATATCGAAGCTCCATTCCGGCGGGGTGAAAAAATATTGCACCGCGACGACCGACAGCACCACCGCGACAACGCCCGGACCGGTGCCGATCCAGGCGGCGCCGACGACCGCCGCATAGAACGAGAACAGGAACACGCGGACGCCCCATTCCTGCACGAGGAGGGCGATCACGAGCGCCAAGCCGACAAGCCCGATCGCGGCCATGTATCGGCCACCGGCCAGCAGCCATTCGCGCGTTCCGGGTCGCCGCGGCCCCTTCGGCGAGCGCGGAAGCGCTTGCGTCGCCGATCGCTCCGTGGCTGTTGCCAATGTGTCGCTTGCTGAGGTCACGGTATCGTCACAGCGGGGATATGGGGTGACGCATCATTCGGCGGCGGACAGCGCCGGTTGCGGCGCGGGATCGAGCCGGAACGCGATATGCGCCGGTGCAGCCAGCGGCGGATCGGCGATGCGCTGGTATTGCTCCGCACCCGCTGGCAAAAATCCGCAGCGCTCCCATAAATCGCGGCACAGCAAATTGGCGGATGTGTGGACGAGCGAAGCATGAATTTCGCGCGCGCCACGCGCGGTCATCGCCTGCAGCACGCCGGCGACCGCCGCGATTTCGACATCCATGCCGACGACGCGGCAGCTCATGACAAATTGCGCGATCTGGTTGCCCGCAACCAGCAGCACGCCGACAATGCCGTAGGCGGTGAAGCGATCGGTGACATCGAGCACAAAGCAGCGTCCGCCATCACGGAAGAACGCCGCAAACTCCTGCTGCGTCCAGCGCTTGCCCGTCGTGTTGAACTGGTTGGTCTTGTTGATGAGCTCAAGGGCCCGCGCGAAGCGGCCGTCCACGGTCGACGCGATCTCGCCGAGCCTTGCCGTCACTTCGAGGGAGGCGAGGAAATCCTCTCGGCTCAATTTCTTGCGCTGCGTCTCGCGTTCGACCTGCTTTTGCACCATCTCGGTGCGCGCCGCCGATTCGGTGGTGATCGCCGCAACCTGGGTTTCCGGCGCCCACAACAGGATGCGGCGCCACAAATACGGGTTCGGCCCTAGCACGCGGATGTCCGGGAACGCTGCCTTCACCGCGGCGCGCTCGACCGGGTTGTCGTCGATAAACAGGACGCTCTTCGGCAGCAGGTTCATCTCGCGGAGGATCGCCTCGATATTGTCGGCCTTGGGCTGCCAGTTGATTTTCCTGACGGCGAAAACCTCGAGCGGGATCAGATTGCCGTAGATCCGCTGCCAGATGGCGCGAGCCCGATCTTCGTCGTTTTTCGAGACGATGCCGAGCAGAATGCCGCGCTTCTTCAGAAACAACAGCGCCTCGGCCAAACCGAGCGGCCAGCCCTCGCGCGACATGCTCGATGCTTCGGCCTCTTCCGCGGCAACGCCGCGCCACATCGTATCGTCGAGGTCGACGAGCACGAGCTTGACCATGTCCGCCTGGCGGATCGTGCGGACCATCGCCACGAGCTCCGTGCAGGCGCAATGGATGAGCTTGTGGGTTGCCAGCGGGTAATAGCGAGAGACCCTCTCGAGCGGTTCGAGCCTGCCCGTATCTTGTTCGAAATCGGTATCGGCCAAGGCCGATCCGTGCGAGATGGTCCAGACCGCGTCGTCCTGCAGATACCGCCGGCCGTAGGTGCTGACGATCTGATCGAAATCGAACAGGTATGCGTTTTCGTACTGCTGCAGCTCGCCGCCGAGCGCCTCGTTCAGCTTCTCGATGAAATAGACGAAGTTGCGGAGATCGTAGCGCGGCAGCAGCCGCCCCATCGGGTTCTGCTGCGGTACGAGAAAATTGCAGACAAATGTCAGGACGCCATGCGCCTGGTTCCAGCGCATCAGATCGTGCAGCATGTCCGTGAGCCGGCCGCACACCGCATCGAACAGCCGTTCGAATGCGGTGGGATCGGAATAAGGCAGGCCGAAATAAGTGTGCTCGTTGAGCAGCTGACGAAGCGGGATTTGGATCAGCTGAAAATCGTACGTCGCCGCGGGGCTCGGCGGGTCGGCGGGCAATTGGGCGGCGTTGTTGATCAGGAAGTGCTCGGCCACGCAACCGGAGAAGCGGTCCTCGATAACCGCCGGCCAGGCCGAACTGAGACATGACCCGAGCACGATGACCCGCTTCGGCAAGATTTCCGTGTCGGCCAGATCGGTCGGGCAGCGATATTCGCCGTCGTCGATCGACATGACGGGCGCCGCACCCGCGATCCCGCGACCCGTGGGCTGCGGGCTCGCAGCGGCCGTTCGGGCTTCTTCGAGGGCGCCGACCACGGAAGCCTGGCCGGGGAAGCGGTCCAACAGTCGCGACCAGACCTCTACCGCGCCGGCGGCATCGGCGCTTTGAGCATCCTCCCAGGCGGCCCAGAAATTCGGCCAGAATTCGTCGGGAAACCGCAGCGCCGTCGCCGCACGCAAGGCTTTTGCTTCCTGCCTGCGGCCGAGGGCAGAGAGAGCATCGGCGACTTCGGCCCAGCCAAGGGGAAGATCGGGAAAATCGTCCCGAAGCCTCTCCGCGCGACTGAGATACGCCGGCCAATCCTTTCGGCGGCGCGCCACCGTCGCATAAAAATAGCGGACCCACGGATCGTTCGGAAACAGCGTCAGCGCCTCTGCGAGGAGCTGTTCCGCGGCGTCGATGAGACCGGCTTCGCAACAGGCTTCGCCGGCTTTGCCCCAATAGCGGGAGTGCCCGGGAAATTCGTGCCGCAATTCCTCCCACAGTTCGGCCGCGCGGGGCCAGTCCTTGGCTTTGCTCGCTTCCTCGGCGGCGTTCACGCGCCCGGCAGGCGGCTGATCGCCGTCCTGCTCGCGATATTGCTCGCCGGGCGCGGCCAGAATCAGTCCGACGCTGCCGCTGGCGCCAACGGAAATTTTGGCGATGGGTTGCCTATTCAAACGTGACCCCCGACACATAAAACCCGAATTCGCGCTTGTCCGGGCCGACCCCGGCCTCCTTCGGGCTCAGCGCGTCGCGCGCCCAGATGTTCAATTCGACGGGCGCGCCCTTCTCGATATTGACAGCACAGGAGAACTGGGTGGTCGGCTCCGCCAGCGTACAGCGGTGCTGTGTCTTGTCGATCGCGATCGTGAGCTCGTTTTCGGCAACAAAATCGGGTTTCTTGAACACAATCGAGACCCGCCGCAGATCGCGGGTCGCCCGAAACTGGGCCGAGAGGCTTCTGCCGACCCCGAAATTGGCCATCAAGCCAGTAGCCGATCCGACCTGCACCGCCCAGCCTTGGCGCGGCAGCATAAAATTGCGCTCGAACTGCGTCAGCCGAGCGATCGTGTCCTGGAATTTTTTCTCCCTGTCGTACAGGTCTTTCACCATCGTCGCGCGAAACTGGTAGTCGTTCTGAAGATATCCGACATCAGCCGCCGTCAGCGTGTGCCCCGGCTTCAGATGGCCGGGCATCGGGCGGGGCACATAGATGGTCCCGTGCTTGTCGGCGATCTCGTTCAGCGGTCTCTCTTTTGTGTACATGTAGATCGTGAACGATTTCCGTGAGATCTCCTTGCCGTCGGGCACGCTGACTGCGTGAAAGCCATGCCAGGAATACTCGTTCGTCTCGAACAGCACGCAATGATT
>VAZF01000166.1 GCA_005888425.1 Alphaproteobacteria bacterium | reverse complement strand
AGCCGCTTGCGCACCGTCAGATTGCCTTCGAACCGGCCGCGCACCTCGGCCTCGTCGATCGAAGCGGAGCCCTTGAAGAGCCCCGTCTCGGAGATGTCGACATCGCGGCAGTTCTGCAGATTGGCTTCGACGCTGCCCTCGACGACTAGCTTGTTGCACGAGTTGATCTCGCCCGAGAGCGAGATTTCGCGGCCGACGATCAGCGTGCGCACGTCGGTTTCGCTGCGCCGCAGCGCGGCAACCGACGGCGCTGGCGCGGCGGCCGGCTCGAGCGCACGCCGGGCCGCATCGCCCGGACGCGCCGCATCCGCGGCGGCAGGGCGCGCCCCGTCGGCCATACGCGGTGGCACCGGGGCCGCGTTGCGGCTGAGCGGCGCGACGGTGGCCGGCTGTCCGGGCGGGCGGGCCGGCTTCATCGGGATGCCCAGATCATCAGGCAGCTCTGCCATGGCGCGATCCTCTGTGTCGGTTCTTTTCCGGCTGAACATGGAATAGGCACCCCCCATTAATTGCGGCAATGGCCCTCACAGGGCCGGAGCGGGTCAGGACGCAGCGATGCGCGGCTCGACCCGCCGCAGGCTCTCGAAAACATGCACCATAAAGGCAGTGGCGATGACCGGCGCAACCAGGTTGACGAGCGGCAGCGAGAACAGTCCCGTGATCACGAGCCCCCCGATAAAGACGCGTCCCGCGAAGCGCTGACGCACGGCTTTCGCCGTCCCCCTGTCGAGCCGCCGAAAGGCGACCACCTCAAAATAGGCGCGGCCGAAAAGATAGCCGTTCAATCCGAGGAACACAAAAAAATTAATCCCCGGCAACAGCAGGTAAAGCGGCAGCACCAATAGGTTTAAAAGGAGGGTCAGCAGCATCAACCGGAGCGTGGCGCCGATGATCTCGCCGAGGGGCGCGCCATGCGCTGGAGCGCGCCCGGGATAATCGCGCGCCTCGACCGCGGCGGCGACCCGGTCGAGGAAAAATCCCATGACCATCGTCACGATCGCCGGGAACAAAAGCCAGCTCAGCACCAGCACGGCGAGAACGCCCAGAAGCTCGACCAGCGAATCGGCCGGCCACCAGCCGAACAGCGCGGTGTTGTGGAGGAGGATCGCGACGCCAACCCACAGCGCGGCAAAGCTCGCAACGGCCAGCGCAAGGGTCAACACGACAACGCCGCGCAGAGGCGGCGTGAACAGCTCTTGGATCGCACGCAACAGGGCCGTGATCATTTTGGGCTTATACCCGAAGCGGCGAGCCGGCGGACGATTTGGCTGCGATCGCGCCATGCGCCTCCCATGCCGACCAGTCGGGTATCCCAATGACTCGAAACGCCCGGGCCGTGACCATCGAGAGAGAGCCGATCCCGTGGCCGCCGGTACGTTCGGGGAAACGAGAATTCGTGCAGGCCGGCTCTTGACGCCGATTATTCCGAGATTATATTCCGATTATAGAAATGCTAATATGTCACGTTTATGGTCTAATTACAGGTATTAGCCTTCCTTGGAGATGCGTTTTTGATGCGAAGAATGTCCCAAGACAATTTGCGATCGGCGCGCTGGTTCGCTGTTATCCCGCTGTTCCGCCGCTGTTCCGCCGCTGTTTCCCGCGACCTCTTTTCCGGAAAAACTTGAGCATTTACAATTGGTTAGCCTCATGGTGCCGGTGAAAGTTGTAGAACAGCGGACCGAAGGGGCTGCGGCGGGTTGTGAGGCCGGGCGATCTCCCTATACTCCGCCGCCTTCCGCCGACCCGCCTGGAGCTTTGTTGAGATGAGTTCTGCTGCGATCGATGTCGTGGGCATCGGCAATGCGATTGTCGATGTCATCGCGCATGCCGACGAAGCTTTTATCGCCGCCCAGGGCTTTGCCAAGGGCTCGATGAACCTGATCGACGCGCCGCGCGCCCAATCTCTCTATGACGCGATGGGGCCGGCGATCGAGAGCTCGGGTGGCTCGGCCGGCAACACGATGGCCGGGATCGCCTCATTGGGCGGCCGCGGCGCCTATATCGGCAAGGTGCGCGACGACGAGCTCGGCGCGGTCTTTCGCCACGACCTGAGGGCGATCGGCGTCAAGTTCGAGACGCCGGCCGCGACCTCGGGGCCGGCGACCGCGCGCTGCCTGATCATGGTGACCCCCGACGGGCAGCGCACGATGGGCACCTATCTCGGCGCCTGCGTCGAGCTCGGGCCGGACGAGATCGAGGAGGCGCTGATCGCGTCGGCCCAGGTCACCTATCTCGAAGGCTATCTGTTCGACCCGCCGCAGGCGCAGGCCGCCTTCCGCCGGGCCGCGGCAGTTGCACATGCAGCCGGGCGCCGTGTCGCGCTGAGCCTCTCCGACCCGTTCTGTGTCGGGCGGCATCGGGCCGTCTTCCGCGAACTGGTCCAGGGCGAGGTCGATATCCTGTTCGCCAACGAGGCGGAGATCTGCTCGCTCTACGAGACTGACGACTTCGCTGCAGCGGCGAAGGCGGTGCGCGGCCATGTCGCGATCGCCGCGCTGACCCGGAGCGAGCGCGGCAGCCTCGTCCTGGCCGATGGCGAGGAGCACGCGGTCGCCGCAGCGCCGGTGGCCCGGGTCGTCGATACAACCGGGGCGGGCGACCTTTACGCCGCAGGCTTCCTGTTCGGCTTGACCCGCGGCTTGGCCCTCCCCACCTGCGGCAGTATCGGCAGCCTGTGCGCTGCCGAGATCATCAGCCATGTCGGCGCGCGGCCGGAAGTCGCGTTGAAAGGGCTCGTCGAGGCAGCCCGCCTCGTCTGAGTCTCTGCTGGCCGGTTGTCGCGGTGCTGTCGCGGGAAACAAGAAAACGGTTGGAATGGATATCCGTAATATCGCGATCATCGCGCATGTCGATCATGGAAAGACGACGCTCGTCGATCAGCTCCTGCGGCAGAGCGGCACGTTTCGCGCCAATCAGCAAGTCGCCGAACGCGCCCTCGATTCGAACGAGCTGGAGCGCGAGCGCGGCATCACGATCCTGGCCAAATGCACCTCGGTCGAGTGGCGAGCCAAGGACCACGCGGTGCGGATCAATATCGTCGATACGCCGGGCCACGCCGATTTCGGCGGCGAGGTCGAGCGCATCCTCAGCATGGTCGATGGCGTCCTCGTGCTGGTCGACGCCGCCGAGGGACCGCTGCCGCAGACCAAATTTGTCGTCGGCAAGGCCCTGCGCCGCGGGTTGAAGCCGATTGTCGTGATCAACAAGGTCGATCGCCCCGACGCGCGGCCCGAAGCCGTCCACAACGAGATTTTCGACCTGTTCGCCTTGCTCGACGCCAATGAGGCGCAGCTCGATTTCCCGACCCTGTTCGCCTCGGGCCGCGAGGGCTGGGCCGTCACCGAGCTGGACGGCCCGCGCCGCGATCTGGCGCCGCTTTTCGAGCTGATCGTCGCGCATGTGCGGCCGCCGGAAGCGGATCCCGACGCGCCGTTCTCGATGCTGGCGACGACGCTCGACTACGACCCCTATCTCGGTCGCGTTTTGACCGGCCTTATTCATTCCGGGATCGCCCGCATCAACATGCCGGTGAAATCGCTGGCCCGCGATGGCAAAGTCATCGAGCAGGCGCGGCTGACCAAATTGCTCGCCTATCGCGGCCTCGACCGGCGGCCGATCGAGGAGGCGCAGGCCGGCGATATCATTGCCGTCGCGGGGCTCGGCGCGACGACGGTCGCCGACACGATCTGCGCCCCCGAGGTCACCGAGGCGTTACCGGCCGACCCGATCGATCCGCCGACCCTGGCGATGACCTTCTCGGTCAATGACAGCCCGCTCGCCGGGCGCGATGGGAGCAAGCTGACCTCGCGCGTTATCGCCGAGCGGCTGCATCGTGAAGCCGAGGGCAATGTCGCGATCCGGGTGCGCGAAAACGCCGAGAAGGACGCGATCGAGGTCGCCGGGCGCGGCGAATTGCAGCTCGGCGTCCTGATCGAGACGATGCGGCGCGAGGGCTTCGAACTGTCGATCTCGCGCCCGCGCGTCCTGTTCAGGACCGATCCCAAGAGCGGCCAGCGTCAGGAGCCGATCGAAGAAATCATCATCGATGTTGACGAGGAATTTGCCGGCGTCGTCATCGACAAGATGAGCCAACGCAAGGCCGAGATGCAGGAGATGCGGCCGTCAGGCGGCGGCAAATTGCGTCTCTCGTTTCTGGCGCCGACCCGCGGCCTGATCGGCTATCACGGCGAGTTTCTGACCGATACGCGCGGCAGCGGCGTCATGAGCCGTCTGTTCCACGGTTATGCACCCTACAAGGGCCCGATCGAGGGGCGCCGCAACGGCGTCCTGATCTCGAACTCCCAGGGTCCCGCGGTTGCCTATGCGTTGTGGAACCTGGAGGAGCGCGGGCCGCTTTTTGTAACGCCCGGCACCGATGTCTATGCCGGAATGATCGTCGGCGCCCATAGCCGCGGCACCGATCTCGACGTCAACCCGCTGAAGGGCAAGCAGTTGACCAACATCCGCACGACCTCAAAGGACGAGGCGGTGCGGTTGACCCCGCCGGTGCAGATGAGCCTCGAAGAGGCGATCGCCTATATCGAGGATGACGAGCTCGTCGAGGTGACACCGGGCGCGATCCGCTTGCGCAAGCGGCTCCTCGACATCAACGACCGGCGTCGCGCCAATCGCGCGGCGGCGGCGGAGTAGCGCTCGGCGAGGACCTCGTCGCCGCGCGCGCCATGGTCAGTATAAGAAACAGCGCGAGCGCAAGCGTGCCGAGCCACCATTCCTGCCAGACGCCATAGGCTGCGAAGAGCGGCGCGAGCGTTGCCGCCAGACCGCCGCCGGCCGCGGCCACATAAAGGCGCGGCGCCGCCAGCCTGTCGAGCCGCAGCCAGAACCAGCCGAGCAGCAGCGCGAACAGCACCGCCCCCGGCATGCCGAGCTCCAGCCAGACTTGCAGCGCCGCATCATGCGGGTGCAAGGACAGCCAATTCTGCCCGGGGCGGATTTCGCGGTTGCCGCCCGGTATCGCACGGGACGAGTCGAGCCCCCATCCGAGCAGCGGGCGCTCGGCGATGTGCTCGCCGGTGAAAGACCAGATCAGCAGCCGGTGCCCGGCCGACACCTTGAACGAATCGGCGGCGGCGAAGAGACCGGGAATGCGCTCCAGCTTTGCCAGGGTCAGCGGCGCGGTGAGTATGAAGAGCGCGCAGCCACCGGCGGCGATCCGCGCGACGGGGCGCGGACGCCAGTAGAGAAGCGCGATCATCGGCAGGCTCGCAACGAGCCCCGCCTTGGCCGTCATGTCGTCGAGGAAGGCGATTGTCCCGGCCATCGCGGCCGCGGCGATCACGGCGAGCGCCGGCCGGCCGCGCTGGACCAGCCAGGCTGCGACCGGCGGCGCGAGGATCGTCAGACCGATCGTGATCTGGTCGAGACGGTACGGCTCGAAGCCGCGGACCGAGATGCGGTTGATGAGTTCGCCGCCGGTTGCCAGCTCGAACCACGTCACCGCGAGCCCCAGGCCGAGGCCGGCGAGCAAAAACATGGCAATCCGCTGCGGCGCGGCGATGCGCTCGGCTGCCGCGGCCAGCGCCAGGGCGGCCACAAAAGGCGCGGCGAGCCGCAGGTCGAGAATGAGGCTGCGCTGCGGCTCGATCGACCAGAGCGCCGTGGCCAGGCCCCACAGCAGCAGTGCCGCGAGGCAAGCGGCCGGCACCCGCAGCGCGGCAAAGCGGTAGGGCGGGTTGGCCGCGACGATCCCGGCCGCGCACAATCCGGCCATCGCGGCGAGCGGCGCCACCGCATGCGGCACGAGCGCCAAAAGGGGCGCCAGCAGCAGGGCGCAGAGCCGAAGCCCCCATTCGGAGGATGCCGCAATCACCGCCCGGATGGGACGCCCCGGGAGAACCGCTGTTGACGAAAGGTCGGGCGCGAGAAGCCGCCGGTTTGACTTGGCCGAGCCGCTGAATATAGTGCACCCCCTTTCCCAAGAACGCGGGCGCTTCGCCCCGGCCTTCGTGCGTTTGTGCGACGGATGGCCCTATTGGGACAACAACAACCTGAAGCGAGTCGGGCTGACATGAGTAAGCGCG
>VAZF01000782.1 GCA_005888425.1 Alphaproteobacteria bacterium | reverse complement strand
GCGCTGCGGCGGCATCAGATAGGCGGCGCCGCCCTGCTGCGCCCAGGCTTGTTGAGTTAGGGCGACGTAATCCACGAGCGCGCCGGCGGCGGCGATCTCGGCCCGTCCGAATTGGCCGAACCCGTCGAGCGCCTTAACGCCATAGAAGTTTTCAAGCCGCCGCCGCGCCGTCTCGCTGTCAAAGCGCGGATTGGCGAGCGGCGTCAGCGCCGATTTCCATTCGCCGAACAGTTCGAACAGGGCAGGGCGCGCGAGCAATCGTTCGGGGAGGACGATCTCGCCCGGCATCAGCCGCGCCAGATCGCCACCGAGCGCCGTCTCCGATGTCGGCGTCAGCGCAAAAGAGCCAGTCGACAGATCGAGCCAGGCCAAGCCCATCTCGCTGCCCGCTTCGGCGATCCCGGCGAGGTAATTGTGACGCCGGGCATCGAGGAGCCCGTCTTCGGTCAACGTGCCGGCGGTGACGACGCGCACGACCGCGCGCTTTACCGGGCCCTTGTTGCCGCGCCGCCGCGCCTCGGCCGGGTCTTCCACCTGGTCGCAAATCGCCACCTTGAAGCCGGCGCGGATCAGGCGCGCGAGATAGGCTTCGGCGGTGTGTACCGGGACGCCGCACATCGGGATGTCGGCGCCGTTGTGGCGGCCGCGCTTGGTCAGCGCGATATCGAGCGCCGGCGCCGCGGCGACCGCGTCCTCGAAGAACAGTTCGTAGAAATCGCCCATCCGGAAAAACAACAGGCAGCCGGGATGGGCGCGCTTGATCTCGTGGTATTGCAGCATGACCGGCGAGCCGGCAAACGCCGGCATCGCCTCGGCTGCGGGTTCGGGATTGGACTGGACTTGTGCCGGTGCGTCCTTCGACTGCTCGATCCGCTCACGCTCAGGATGAGGCGATTCCTGTAATATCGTCAACAACGTACCTCATCCGGAGCAGCGCCGCGGCGACGCTCCGCCCCGCTCCCCGCAGACAAAGCTGCGATCGGCATGACGAAGACGTTATCATAGAGCAACGCGAAGCGCGCAAACGGAGCGTCACGATGGCCGAGACCGCAAAATCCTTCCCGGTGCTGCGCGAGGCGGTAGCCTCGTTTGCGGATCGCGCGCATTTTCGTCGCGCGGTATCGTCGCTCCTCGCGGCCGGCTTCCGGCATGAGGATCTGTCGGTCCTGGCCTCGCACCAGCCGCTCGCCGCCGCCGAGGGGGAGCCGGGCGAATTTATCGCGGCCGGGCTTTCGGACGAGCTTAAATACATCGCGCCCCTGACCGTCGCCGGCATCGTGCTGGTCTCGGGGGGACCGATAACCGCAACTGTTGCGGCGCTCGTCGCGGCCGGGCTCGGCGGGGCGGCGGTCAAGGAACTCTTCGACGATTGGACGGCGGCGCCGCACCGCCAGGATTTCGAGGCGGCGCTGAAGGCCGGGGCGGCCTTGTTATGGGTGCGCTGCGACGACCCCGAGCTCGAACTCCGCGCGACGCGCATCCTCGAAGAATCCGGCGGCCGCTTTGTCCATATCCACGGCCGCCCGGCAGCGCCTGCAAAGCGCGCTTAGCTGACTAATTGGTACTTCTGTCCCGGCTGTGACTTAGGCGAAAGCGCCGTTCGCCAAGTGGGTGTAATTCGAATTGTGGCGGATTCCCCCTGGGCCAGGGCGCAAGATTTTTCCCCTTTAGCCACTGCGTGACCTGCCGGCCTCGCAGCTCTGAACAATTGCGCCAAAAGCTGCCGCTCAAAGAGGCCTCAAGCGAACCCTCGTTGGTATCCAGGACGACGCTTGGCCACGACCGATCAAAGTATTGGTCTCGGTCGGAGTGGCTGATTCGTATGCCAAAATACCCGCTTCCGTTGCTCCAACCGCTCGCTTGCATGTCCAGCTTCCGAAACTGTTACATGGAAAAGACTAATCGGTCCCTTGCGGCCGATGCCTTTGGACGGCTTCGGGGTTT
>VAZF01000783.1 GCA_005888425.1 Alphaproteobacteria bacterium | reverse complement strand
AGCGCAACGAGGCGCAGCGGTTTCATATTCTGATCGATGCGCTCTACGAGGCGCGCACGCTGCTCGTCGCCTCGGCCGAGGTGCCGCCCGCAGAGATTTATGTCGCGGGGGACGGCGCCTTTGAGTTCGAGCGTACCGTCTCGCGGCTGATCGAGATGCAAAGCGAAGATTATCTCGCCAACCGACGGGTTTAGGCCCGGCTGCCACGAGGTCTTGCTGCTACGGCCCCAATGGCATATCTTTGGGATATCCTACGGAGGCGGATTATGTCGCAAGCGGTTGTCGGGCGATGGGGAAAGAGCCTGGCGGTGCGGCTTCCCACCGAAGTCGCCGATGCCGCCGGAATCGCCGAAGGCGACCGGGTCGAGATCGAGACGCACGAGGCTGAAGTCATCATTCGCCGTACATCGGCACGGTTCACGCTCGAAGAGCTGTTTAGCGGCAAGACGCCAGCGGAATGGCGGGCGCTTTATGCCGATGCTTACGACTGGGGGCCGGATGTCGGCCGAGAGGTCGTCGAGGAATGAGGAGCGTTGAATGCCTTCCCAAGTCGGGTGATCTGATCTGGACGGATTTCGACCCAACGAGGGGCCGAGAGCAGGCGGGCCGCCGACCGGCCCTAGTCGTCTCGTCCGCAACATTCACTGAGAACACGGGCCTTGCGGTCGTGTGCCCGATCACGTCGCGCGTCCGGCCATTCCCGACGAGCGTCGTGCTGCCTGCAGGACTGCCTGTCTCGGGCGAAATCCTGACGAGCCACATCCGAAGCATCGATACTCAGGCAAGGCCAGTACGTTATACCGGGAGTGCCGCTCCGTCTGAAACGAGGCAGCTTGTCCGGGCGAAGCTGCAAGCGTTAATACAACGAGGATTTCCCGATGGCACGCAACAAGATCGCGCTGGTCGGCGCTGGCCAGATCGGCGGCACGCTGGCCCTCTTGGCCGGCCTCAAGGAACTTGGCGATGTCGTGCTGTTCGACATTGTCGAGGGCGTGCCGCAGGGAAAGGCGCTCGACATCGTGCAGGGATCGCCGATCGAGGGCTACGACGCCGCGATCACCGGCGCGAACGACTATTCGGGCATCAAGGGCGCGGATGTCGTCATCGTCACGGCGGGGGTGCCGCGGAAGCCCGGCATGAGCCGCGACGATCTGATCGGCATCAACACAAAGGTGGTCGGCGAGGTCGGGGCGGCGATCAAGCAGCATTGCCCGCAGGCTTTCGTCATCACGATCACGAACCCGCTCGACGCGATGGTGTGGGTCATGAAGGAGGCGACCGGCTTCCCGGCGAACCGCGTCGTCGGCATGGCGGGGGTGCTCGACAGCGCGCGGCTGCGCTATTTCCTGGCGCAGGAATTCAAGGTGTCGGTCGAGGATGTCAGCGCCTTTGTGCTCGGCGGCCACGGCGACACGATGGTGCCGCTGATCCGCTATGCGACGGTCGCCGGCATCCCGGTCCCCGAGCTGGTCAAGATGGGCTGGACGAGCCAGGAGAAGATCACTCAGATCCTGGAGCGTACCCGTGACGGCGGCGCCGAGATCATCAATTACCTGAAGACCGGCTCGGCGTTTTACGCGCCGGCGAGCTCGGCAATCGCCATGGCCGAAGCCTATCTGCGCGACAAAAAGCGGGTACTGCCCTGCGCGGCGTGGCTGACCGGCCAGTACGGCGTCAAGGATCTCTATGTTGGCGTGCCGGTGGTGATCGGGGCCGGCGGCGTTGAGCGCATCGTCGAATTGAGCCTAGCGGGCGAGGAGAAGACGGCGTTCGACAAATCGGTCGAGGCAGTCCGGGGCCTCATCGACATCGCCCGCAAGATGCGCGAGACGCAGGCGGCAAGGTGAGCCGCGCGCCATGAACATCCACGAATACCAGGCGAAGGAGCTGCTCGCGAAATTCGGCGTGCCGGTGCCGCAAGGGGGCGTCGCCTATACCGCGGACGAGGCGGTCGGGGTGGCGCGGCGCATCGGCGGAAGCGTTTGGGTCGTCAAGGCGCAGATCCATGCTGGCGGCCGCGGCAAGGCCGGCGGCGTCAAGCTCGTGCGCTCGGAGGACGAGGTCGCGGCGGCGGCGAAGGCGCTGATCGGCAAAAAGCTCGTGACGCACCAGACCGGGCCCGAAGGGCGCGAGGTCAAGCGGGTCTATGTCGAGGCGGGCTGCGACATCGCCCGCGAGCTCTATCTGGCATTGTCGATCGACCGCGCCACCGGACGGATCACGCTGATCGCCGCCGCCGAGGGCGGCGTCGAGATC
>VAZF01000012.1 GCA_005888425.1 Alphaproteobacteria bacterium | reverse complement strand
CGGCGGCTGGTACGCGCCGCGGCGGTTGCCGATGTCGCGGCGTTTGCGCAGGGGCTGCGCGCGCTGGGTCAGGCCGCCGGACACATCGGCGCCCTTCCGCTGGCGCAGTTGACGGCGTCGTTGCGCAGCCTCAACGCAGCCGATCTGCGCGACCACGGCAGCATCCACCTGCAGCGGCTGGAGGCCGAGATCGAACGGCTCGCCGCAGTATTGCGGCGCTATGTCGATCTGGCCGAGGCACAGCGGCCCTAATCGTCGAGCACCTCGCGGAGCACGGTCCAGCGCGCGAGCTTTTCCTGAAAGCCGAGCCGCGCATGCGCCGGGCTGGTCGACGGCAGCGCAAAATAGCGCAGCGCCGGGCGGCGCGTGAAATGCCGGTCGTAGAGCCGCTGCGCGCCGCTGCCGTTAAACGCGACGGCGCGGATCCCGGGATGCGTGTCGAGCAGCGCGTCGATCGCGTTCGGCACTTCCGCGGCGATCGTCGTATCGGCGCTGGCGACGCGCCGGGCCGAGGCGCAGACATCCCACAGCGCGATATTATGCGCCCCGATGGAGCGCACCCGGTCGCTGTAAGCCGGGGGCGGCGTCTCCCCGAACAACGCGAAGATGATTGGCCAGAGCAGATTGCGGGGATGGGCGTAATACTCGCCGCGGCGCAGCGATTCCTCACCTGGCAAGGTGCCGAGCACGAGGAGCCGCGCGCTTGCGTCGACGATCGGGGGAAAGCTGCGCTTGACGGGCGGCGCGGTCAGTCGACGTAGCGCCCGAGGCGCACCGCGGTCTGGCCTCGCACGAGCCGGCGTGACGGCATGATCAGGATGCAATTGTCATAGGGCGTGCGCACCTCGCGTTCGCCGTCATGGCCGATCAGCATGCCTTTTTTCTCGAGCACCTCGAGCCCGCGGAAATCGTCGGCGAAATCGAAGCGGTCGCCGCTGATCGTCACCGCCTCCGTCACTTCGATGACGCGCTGGCGAGGGTGCGCATCGAAATCGGGGCCGCCGATTGCCGCCACATCGTCGGGCCGAACGCTGCCCGCCGCGATCAGAAAGCGCAGCATCACATCGGTGGCGACTTCCGCGGCGCGGCGCTCCCAGTGCTGACCGCATTCGATCAACAGGGCGGTCTTCGCCGAACCAGGCTCGCCAAAGCCGCCGTAGTCGCGCATGCGCGGCCCCGCCGCATGCCCGGCGTCGCACATGATCAGCTCGGGGATGCCGATCCGCAGCGCCAAGTCGCGGGAGCGCGGGAGCAACCCGGCCAGCATCAGCGGCGCGGTGGCGTATTGCATCGAATGCAGGTCAAGCAGCAGATCGGCCGAGTCGATGAGCGGCCGCAACCTCCGGGCCCGCGCCAGCTCCATCGATTGCCGCGGCCCGTCGAGCGTCGCCGGGCTCCACAGCCGATTGAAATCTTCGTCGACATAGCGCGAGGCGATCGGATAGCGCGGGTCGAATTCGTGATAAGCGGCGACATTGTTGAACGCCAAGCTCAGACGCCCGCGCCGCGGCCGCACCTCGGCGCGGAACAGCCGGTCGAGGGCGATCGCGCCGCAGATCTCGTTGCCGTGCGTCAGCGCGGTGACGACGACGTGGGGACCCGGCTCCTTCGCCTCGAAGGCAGTGACGTATTCGATGCCGGTATTGCCGGCGCGATAAGGCTCGATATCGGGCGGAACCAGCTCGACCGTATAGTTCAGATCGGACACGGAGCTTCCTGTCAGGGCCGACGACGGTTGCTTGTGTACGGCATCGCGCGCCGCATCGCCACCCGGAAAGTACCTCGTTGCTCAGCGCGCGAGATCGCTGGCCAGCGAGAAGGCGGCAACGTTGTTGGTGTCCTGGCCGCGATAGATCTGCAGGTTTTCGAGGACCCGATGGACATAGAGGCGGGTCTCGTTAAAGGGGATCATCTCGATCCAGTCGACCATGCTGATGTCGCGGCCGCGCGGATCGCCAAATTCGCGCAGCCATTGGCGAACCCGGCCGGGCCCGGCGTTGTAGGCCGCGATCGCCAGCGGATAAGAGCCGCCGAACTCGTCGATCATCGTCTCGATATACGAGCGGCCGAGGGTCAGATTGTAGACGCTGTCGCCGGTCAGCCGGTCGACCGAATAGGGCAGCTGCAATTTGCTGGCGAGCCCCGCGGCTGTGGCGGGCATCAATTGCATGAGGCCGCGCGCCCCGACCCGGCTCATCGCCTCGGTGGCGAACCCGCTCTCTTGCCGCACAATGGCGAAGAGCAGCGAGCGCTCGGCGGTGCCGCCGCTCGGCAAGGGCGTGACCGGGTACCCATGCACCATCAGCGGCGTCCCGGCCTCGATCGAGCGCTTCGCCACCGAGATTGCCAGATCGATCCGTCCCTGCGCTTCGGTGAGCGAGGCAAGCATCGCAAAATCAACCGGCGTCTTGGCGGCATCGGCCAGCTGCATGATGAAATTGCGGGAGTGCTCGCGGTCGCCCGCGGCGAACAGGAGCTTGGCGGCGCGGACCAGCTCTTCGTTATCGAAATGCTTCTGCTCGGCCGCGTTTGGCTGCGGTTCCGGCACCGGGCGGGGTGGCGCGTCCTTCCCGAGCTGGTGCGCGGCGAGCTGGCCGTAGAAGGTGGCCATATGCTCCGCGCCGGCGCTGTACCATTTGGCGGCGGAAGCGGCGTCGCCCGCTGCTTCGGCGGCGCGGCCGCTCCAATAAGCCGCCCGCGCCTTGCCGTAGGGGGTTACTGCGCGGTCCATAATCCGCGTGAAGTGGTCGAGGGCGAGAGCGAGGTCCTTGCGGTACCGTAACGCGATATAGCCGGTCAGGAATTCGGCTTCGGTATAGGAGCTGCCGTCTGTCAGACCGTGCTGCTGCGCCAGCTTGTAGGCGGTATCGGCATTGCCGGTCGCGAGCAGCTGGCGCGCGACGAGCTGTCGCTCGCCCCACCAGGCCGATGGCCGCATCGGGCTCTCGGCATGCGCCAGCAACAGTTGCGCCGCGGCGTCGTATTGGTTCTTCTTGCGGCGCCAGCGCGCCTCCTCGAAAGCGACGCCGGGATCGGAGCGCCATTGCGCCGGCACCTTGGCGAGCAGAGCCTCGCCGTTGGCGGCATCGGCCGCGAGCGCCAAGCGGGCCTCCGCCGCAAGCCGGTAATCGGCCGGCACTAGCGGCAGCATGTGGCGCGCCGCATCGGTCAGCCCGTCCCAGATCAGTCGGTCGAGCCGCTTCTCGTGGTCGTCGTGGCGCAGCATTCCCCAGTGGCGCACCAAAAAGGCGCGTTCGTCGGCGGCATTGAAATCGCCGTCGATCCACGCCGCTCGAATGGCCGCGGTGCCGGCTTCCGTGTTGCCGCGGTTGAGCAAGATCTGCGCGGCGCGCGCCTTCCCAACGCCGCCGATCGGGGGGTGGCGCTTCAGCCAATCGGCGGCGACATCGTCGTTTTCGCCGGTCAGCGCTTCTTCGGCCCGCCGCAGCAATTTCTTGTGCAGCGGCCAATCCGGGTTCTGATCGATAAACGCGGCGAGCTCGGCGAAACGGCCGCCGGATGTCGGCCGGCTATAGTCCAGCCAGCGCGCGATTTTCAGCGCGAGACCGCCGTCAGTGGCCTGTCCCGCCTTGGCATAGGCCTGCGGCCAGTCGCCCATGCGCGCCGCGGTAATCGCGGCGAGCGCGCCGGGATCGGCGGTCTCCTCGGCCTGAGCTATCGTGGTGAGTGAGGCAAAGATGCCAAGTACAATAAAAAACGAGCGAAATACTCGGGACAACGCCCACCACTCCTGAGTCTTTAAAGAAAGAATTGTTTACGGGTTTTTGCGAACCGCCGCAAGCTTCCCTGTAACGGTCGGTAACGCGCTGGCCGCCCGACCCGACGCAACCGGCGGCGGATCGTGTTGTTGAAGCTAGCGCCAGTGAGGGTTATCGTTTCGTTTACGCTACGGCCGAAGCCGGGAGGAAGCCATGTTCAAGGGGTCGCTTGTCGCGTTGATTACCCCGTTCCGGGATGGTGCCGTCGACGCAACCGCCTTTCAGGAACACGTCGCCTGGCAAATCGGCCAGGGTACGCATGGGCTCGTTCCGATTGGGACGACCGGCGAGTGCCCGGCGCTCGAAGAAGACGAGCAGGAGCGCCTGATCAAGCTCTGCGTCGAGGTAGCCAAGGGCCGCGCCCCGGTTATCCCCGGCACCGGCTTCAACTCGACCGCGCATACGATTGCCGCGACGCGTGTCGCGAAGGAGGCCGGCGCCGATGCGGCGCTGATCGTGTGCCCCTATTACAACAAGCCGACACAGGAGGGCCTCTATCAGCATTTCAAGGCAGTGCACGACGCGGTCGATATACCGATCGTCATCTACAACATTCCGGGCCGCAGCGCCGTCGATATGAGCAACGCGACAATGGCGCGGCTGGCCAAACTGCCGAACATAATCGGCGTCAAGGACGCCACCAACGATCTGGCCCGGCCCCTCAAGATGCGGGTCGAGATCGGCGATAGCTTCTGTCTGCTGTCGGGCGAAGATGCGACCGCGGTCGCTTATCTTGCGCAAGGCGGCGATGGCTGTATCTCGGTCACGGCCAATGTCGCGCCGGGGCTGTGCTCGGAAATGCACGAGGCCTGGCAGAGGGGGGATGTCGCGACCGTGCGCCGCATCAACGAGCGGCTGATCCCGCTGCACGACGCCTTGTTCGTCGAGACAAGCCCGGCGCCCGTCAAATACGCCGCCTCGCTGCTCGGCCGCTGCACCCCGGAGGTGCGGCAGCCGCTCTGGGAGCTGATGCCCGATACAAGAGAGAAGGTGCAGCTCGCCATGCGCGGCGCAGGCCTGATCAACTGAGCGGTAGCGGAGGACGGGCGGCGCGATGCGGACGACCGACCGCTACGCCGCGCTCAACCGCCGCGCCCGTCATGATTACCTGATCGAGGACAAGCTCGAAGCCGGTCTCGTCCTGCACGGCACCGAGGTCAAATCGCTGCGCCAGGGCGGCGCCAGCATCGCCGAAGCCTACGCCGACGTGCAGTCGGGCGAGCTCTTTCTCGTCAACGCCAATATCCCGGAATACAAGGCCTCGGCGCGTTTCAACCATCAGCCGCGGCGCCCGCGCAAGCTGCTGCTGCACCGAAAGCAGGTGGACCGGCTCTTGGGCGCGGTACGGCGCGAGGGCGTCACGATCGTGCCCCTCGCGCTTTACTTCAACGAGCGCGGCCGCGCCAAGGTCGAGCTCGGTCTCGCCACGGGCAAGCGCAAAAGCGATAAGCGCCAGGCCGAGCGCGACCGCGACTGGCAGCGCAACAAAGCGCGCCTGCTTCGCTCGCGCGATCTTTAAGCGCGGTCAGCCGGGGAAGCGGGCGGCGATGGCGGCGATGACCGCTTCGAACATCGCCACGGTCAGCTTGCCCGTGTTCGTGTTGAGCCGCGAGCAGTGGTAGCTGTCCGCCAGCACGAGTCCCTCCGGCAATTCATGCATCGCGCCGTGGGAGAACGGATAGGCGGCGCGCCGCAACCCCTTGACCGCGAGCGCGGCGTTATGCGCGATCGCGCCGAGCGCGAGGATCGCCCTCAGCCTCGGTAGGCGTGCAATCTCCGTGGCGAGAAAGCGCCCGCAAGCTCGAATCTCGGCCGGCTCCGGCCGGTTCTGCGGCGGTACGCACCGCACCGCATTGGTGATGCGGGCGCGGCGAAGAACCAGCCCGTCTTGCGCATGCGCTGCGTAATCGCCGGCCGCAAAGCCGAATTTCTGCAGACTCCGGTACAATAGGTCGCCGGCATAGTCGCCGGTGAACGGCCGCCCGGTGCGGTTGGCGCCGCGCAGTCCCGGCGCGAGCCCGACGATCAGCAATTCAGCCGAATCCGGCCCGAAGGAGGGCACCGGCGCGTTGAACCAGTCCGGAAATCTCGCGCGTTGCGCCTCGCGGAAGGTGACGAGCCGCGGGCAAAGTAGGCAGTCGCGCGACGGCAGATCGGGGGTTGCAGCGTCGTTCACACCGGTTCGACGGGCTCGCCCCGGACGCGCTGAAGTTCGTCGCGCGGCACATGATTGCGCAGGATGCTTGGCGCGAGGTCCTGCAGCTCGACAAAGCTGTCGGCTTGCCGGCGAAGGTCGTCCGAGACCATCGGCGGCGAGGAGCGGATCGTCGAGACGACCGAAACTCGGACGCCGCGCCGCTGCACCGCCTCGACGAGGCGGCGGAAGTCGCCGTCGCCCGAGAACAGGATCGCGTGGTCGATGTGCTCGGCCATTTCGAGCATGTCGATCGCCAGCTCGATATCCATGTTGCCCTTGATGCGGCGGCGCCCCATCGCGTCGGTGAATTCCTTGGTGGGCTTTGTCACCATCGTATAGCCGTTATAGTCGAGCCAATCGACCAGCGGCCGGATCGGCGAGTATTCTTGGTCTTCCACCAGCGCCGTGTAGTAAAACGCGCGGATCAGACGCCCTTTCGAGCGAAACAGATCGAGCAGTCGCTTGTAGTCGATATCGAAAGCCAGCCCACGAGCCGCGGAATATAGGTTGGCGCCGTCGATAAATATCGCGATACGCTCTTCCGGATAAAAAATCATCGATTACTCCAGCAAGATCAAAAATGTGGCTCAGTGTCGTGCCTGACAAATCGCGCGTCAAGCCGAGCGCCGTCGAGGATGCCCGCCGGTGATTTTCGTCGGTATCGGCAGCAATTTGGCGGCGCCGGGGTATTCGTCGCCGCAAAACACCGCCGAGGCGGCGCTCGCGGCACTCCCCGGAAGCGGTGCGGCGCTCTGCGCCCGTTCCTCATGGTACGCGTCCGAACCGGTGCCGGCCTCGGACCAGCCCTGGTTCATCAACGCGGTCGTCGAGATCGGGACCGAGTTGCCCGCGCCCGAGCTGCTTGCGCGGCTGCTTGCACTCGAGGCCCGTTTCGGGCGCGAGCGCAGTGTGCGCGACGCCGCCCGCACACTCGATCTCGACCTGCTCGACTACGATGGGTTCCGATGCTCGACGCCCGATCTCGTGCTGCCGCATCCGCGGCTCCACGAGAGGCGCTTCGTGCTGATGCCGCTCCAAGAGATCGCGCCGCAATGGCGGCATCCGCGCCTCGGGCTGACCGTGGCGGAGCTACTGGGGCGGCTGCCGTCGGGGCAGGCGATTCGCCGTCTAACGGACAGCACTGAGAAGTCGCGCTGATCCTCAAGGGTCATTGTGGTTGACCGGGGTGGCCGATATAAACGCCCGCGCTTCGTTCCCCGGCATTCGCCTCGGTGGCCTGATGGGCGTCCGCGACACGGCACGCATCAATATGATCGAGAACCAACTCCGTCCCAGCAAGGTGACGGACGAGCGGGTCATCGGTGCCTTTGCGCGATTGCGCCGCGAGTTGTTCGTCCCTGAGCCTCTGCGCGGCGTTGCGTATCTCGACGAGGACCTGCCGCTCGGCCGCGGGCGCTATCTGATGGAACCGATGATTGGGGCGCGGCTGCTGCAGGCCATGATGCCCGGAGCCAAGGAAACTGCGCTCGTCGTGGGCGCCGGGGTCGGCTATGAGGCGGCAATATTGGCGCTGCTGACGCGCAGCGTTATCGCGCTCGAGGATGACGAGCAGCTCGCCCGGCTCGGCCGGGCGGCTCTTGTCGATCACCGAATCGGCTCGGTCGTTTATGTCGACGGGCCGCTGAAGACCGGTCACCGGCAGCGTGCTCCTTACGATCTGATCCTGTTCGCCGGCGCGGTCGCAGAGATCCCGTCGGAAATCGCGGCACAGCTAGCCGAAGCGGGACGAATGGCGGCGGTTCTGCGGGCCGCTCAGGGCGTCGGCCGCGCCACCTTGACGACACGCACTGGCGGAGTGCTCGCGCATCGCGTTATCTTTGATGCTGCCACGCCGTTACTTCCGGGCTTTGTTCCGAAGCCTGCTTTTGTGTTCTGAGGGTTTGATGCCGAAGCCGAGGGAGGGCCAGAAACAGCGACCGCTGCGCTCGGGCGCAACCTTCGCGATAATGGCGGCAGCGGTACTCGCGGCGACACCGGCATCGGCGCAGACGCTGACCGAGGCGTTTGCCTACACCTACAACAACAATCCTCAAATCCTGGCGCAGCGCGCACTGTTGCGCTCCACCGACGAGCAGGTGCCGCAGGCATTGGCGAACTGGCGGCCGACGGTCACGCTGACCGGCACGGCCGGTTTTGAGCGGGCGGGCGTCGCCGCTCGGGGGACATCGACGCAATTCTCCAGTTTCGAGCCGCGCGCGGCCGATCTGCGGATCACGCAGCCGCTCTATCGCGGCGGCCGCACAGAAGCGCAGACCCGGCAGGCGATCAACACCGTGCAAGCGACCCGCGCCCAGACGCTCGGGGTCGAGACTCAGGTTTTTCAGGCGGTCGCCCAGTCTTATCTCGACGTTGTGCGCGACCAGACGCTGGTCGAAGTCAACCGCAACAATGAACAAGTCCTGCGCCGTCAGCTCGAAGCGACACAGGACCGCTTTCGGGTCGGCGAGGTGACCCGGACCGATGTCGCGCAGGCCGAGTCGCAGCTCGCCCAAGCCACCGCCCAACGGATCAATGCCGAGGGACAGCTGGAAGTTAGCCGCGCTAATTATGCGCGGGCCGTTGGTCATCCCCCTGGCCGATTGGTGCAGCCGCGCGAGCGCCCCGTTCTGCCGGCCACTCGCGACGAGGCGCTGGCGCTCGCCGCCAGCAACAACCCGAACGTCATCTCGGCGATGTTTGCCGAGCTGGCGGCACGCGACAACATCGATCTCGTCCGCGGCCAGTTGCTTCCGACGATCAACCTGATCGGCGATCTCAGCCGCAGCTTCGCCCCATCGGTTATCCAGCAGTCGACCCGCCAGGATACCGCCTCGGCCGTGTTGCAGCTCACCATGCCGCTTTACGAAGGGGGCGCGATCTGGTCGCAGACGCGCGCGGCCGAGCAGACCGTAGGTCAGCGGCGCGGCCAACTCGACGATGCCCGGCGGCTGGCGGTGCAGCAGGCAACCCAGGCCTGGGAGACGCTGCAATCGGCGCGGGCCGCGATCACCTCGTTCGGCGCAGCGGTGCGGGCGGCGCAGATCGCGCTCGAAGGGATACAGCAGGAAGCCCTCGTCGGATCGCGCACCGTGCTCGATGTGCTGATTTCCGAACAGCAGCTGTTCACGACCCAGTCCCAGCTAGTCGGTGCCCAGCACGACTCAGCCCTCGCCGAATTCAACCTGGCGGCCGCGATGGGCCGGCTCATCGCGCCGGAGTTGCGGCTGCCTGTGCAGCTTTACGACATGGAACGTCATTACCGCGCGGTTAAGGACAAATGGCTAGGCTTTGGCGGAGGGCTAAAAGAGTAACTTAATCGCAAGGTTTTTCGGCCAAATTGTCCGAGATATGCCTGTCGAACCGGGCGCCGCAGGATTAGGTTAAGTAGATGTCGGACGCTAGCGTCACGCCCGAACCGTCGATGGATGAAATCCTCCAGAAGATCCAACGGATCATTGCGGAGGATGAGAAGCCTGAAAGTGCGCCCGCTCCGACCCCGCCGCGTTCAGCCGAGATCCTGACATTGACCGAAGCGGTTGGCGAAGGCGGGACTGTGCGTCGCCTGACACCGGTCGAGACGTCTCCGGAACCCACGGTTGAACATCCGCCGGCTCCGCCGGAGCGCCGGATCGAGGCGGTCGCCTCGGCTCCAGAGCCGCCACCACATCCGCCCGGCGAGCGGCTCATTTCGGATGCGGCGGCCACCGCCTTTGCTCAGCTCGCCGCGATCCAGCGCGACCGGCGCCGCGCCGAGGAGTTCCCGATGGGGCTCCAGGCGCGGACCCTCGAGGATCTCGTCCGCGAGCTGCTGCGCCCGATGCTGCAGGGCTGGCTCGATCAAAAGATGCCGGACATCATCGAACGGCTGGTCAAGGCCGAGCTCGCCCGCGCCCTCAACGAGGCGGGCGTCCATTAAGCCGGCTGGCCCACTGACGGCCGCCCTCTCTGCATCATCGGCGCATTATCGGCCCGGGCCTGCCGCCGGGCAGCAGACCGGGTCTGCCAATCCTGCCAATTGACAATCAGCCCCTGTCATTACCAACTGCGGCCAGCATTGCCGGGGGCCAGCGGGCTCTCTCCGGCGTTTTCCGAATAACGGTTTTTTGACGGACGGTTCAGCGATGCTGGACAAGACCTACCGCCCCGATGCGGTCGAACCGCGGCACTATGCCGCTTGGGAACGCGCCGGCTGCTTTGCCGCCGATCCGCACAGCAGCAAGCGCCCTTACACGATCATGATGCCGCCGCCCAACGTGACGGGCAGCCTGCATATGGGACACGCGCTGAATTTCACGCTGCAGGACATCCTGATCCGCTTCGAGCGGATGCGCGGGCGCGACGCCTTGTGGTAGCCCGGCACCGACCATGCCGGCATCGCCACCGAGATCGTCGTGACCAATCAGCTCGCCGAGCGGCAGATCAACAAGCGCGATTTCGGCCGCGAGAAATTCATCGAACGCGTCTGGGAATGGAAGGCCGAATCCGGCGGCACCATCGTCAACCAATTGCGCCGGCTCGGCTGCTCGGCGGATTGGCGCCGCGAGCGCTTCACGATGGATGAAGGGTTGTCGGTCGCGGTGCGGCGGGTGTTCGT
>VAZF01000784.1 GCA_005888425.1 Alphaproteobacteria bacterium | reverse complement strand
TGTTCCTGGCGCAGCGCGGCGTCGCGACGGTGCTGTGCGAGAAGGGCCACATCGCCGGCGAGCAATCGAGCCGCAACTGGGGCTGGTGCCGCAAGATGGCCCGCGACCCGCGCGAGATCCCGCTGATCATAGAGAGCCTGCGCCTCTGGGAACGGATGAACGGGACGGTCGAGGCGGAGACCGGCTTTCGCACCTGCGGCATCATGTATCTCGGCGACAGCCCCGAGGCGCTGGGCAACATGGAGGCATGGCTCGAACATGCCCGTGAATATCAGCTCGACACGCGGTTGATCGACGGCGGCGAGGTCAGCCAGCTACTGCCCGGATCGGCAAAACGCTGGGCCGGGGCGCTCTACACCCCGAGCGACGGCAAGGCCGAGCCGCAGATGGCGGCGCCCGCGATCGCCGAAGGCGCGCGGCGGCGCGGCGCGACGATCCTGACGGGCTGCGCGGTCCGTGGCATCGAGACGGCGGCCGGGCGGGTCGCCGGCGTCGTTACCGAAAAGGGGCGCATCGCCTGTCAGTCGATCGTGCTGGCGGGCGGTGCCTGGTCGCGGCTGTTCTGCGGCAACCTCGGCATCGACTTGCCGCAGCTGAAGGTATTGGGCTCGGTCATGCGGACCGAACCGTTCGAGGGCGGACCGGAAATCTCGGCGACCGGCGGCCTCTTCGGATACCGCAAGCGGATGGACGGCGGCTACACGGTCGCGACGTTGGGGGTGCGCACGATCGACCTGGTGCCGGACAGCTTTCGCCTCCTGCCCGAATACCTGCCGACCGTGCGGATGCATTGGAACAAGCTGCGCTTCCGGGTCGGCCGCCGTTTTATCGAGGAATGGCAGACGCCCCGGCGTTGGGAACTCGATGCGGCATCGCCGTTCGAGAAGGTGCGGGTGCTCGACCCCGAAGCCGACCCGTTGGTGCTCGAACGCGCCCGCGCCAGCATCGGCGAGAGCTTTCCGGCCTTCAAGAACGTGGCGGTCGCTGAGACCTGGGGCGGCATGATCGATGTCATGCCCGATGCGATACCGGTCATCTCGGCAGTCGACACTTTGCCCGGCTTCTTCATCGCAACCGGCTTTTCCGGTCACGGTTTTGGCATTGGCCACCGACGGCTCGAACCCGCGCCCGCACCCCTTGGCGAGCTAGGCCAGGATCGACGAAGGACTACGCCGGCGCGAAGACGTTCTCGCGAGCGGTGGCGACGGTGGCCTTCTCCGGCGTTTCGGGAGCCGCAAAGGCCGGGTCGCGCTGCAATGCCGGCAATACCTTGTCGGCGAACAGGCGCATGTTCACTTCCGCCTCCTCATGCGGCAGGCCGCCGAACGAAAATTCGGCGACGAGGTGATCCATGCCGGTGCAGCGCCGCAATTCGGCGATCTTGTCGAGACAGTCCTTCGGCGTGCCGACGATCTGGATGCTGACATAGAAGTCCGTCGCCTTGGTCTTCGCCTCGGCGCTCGCGTTGATCTTGGCGTACGTCTTGGCCATCTTGCCGTAGCTCTCGTAGCCCTTGACGGTCGCGAGATGCCCGTCCGAGAAATGATAGTGCGTGTCGATCGACTGCCATTTGAGGCCGAGATATTTGAAGGCGCGCTCGTGCGCCTCGTCCCGGCTTTCGGCGCAGCAGACATTCGTCAGGATGATGGGTGGGCGCGGCGTGTGTCCGGCCTCGCTCGCGATCGCGCGGTAGCGGGCGATGTCCTCCGCGGCTTTCGGCCATTCGTTCTGCATGACCATCAGTATGCCGAAGCCGAGCTTCGCCATGATCTCGGCCGAGTCCGGGCTGACCGCCGAGGCATAGAACCGCCGCTCGGGATGCGACATCGGCCGCGGCCGGATCGCGGTGCGCGGGATCTGGAAGAACCGCCCTTCATGCTCGAAGCTGTCGTTCGACAAGGCCTTGACGATGATCTGCGCCGCTTCGACAAAGCGTGGCCGCGCCTCGTCCATCGGGATGCGGAAGCCCTCGTATTCGACGCTCGCCGCGCCGCGTCCGAAGCCAAACACGCAACGTCCGCCGCACAGGATGTCGAGCAGTGCGATTTCTTCGGCGACCCGCACCGGATCATGCCAGGGCAGCACGATGACCGCGGTGCCGAGGCTGATGCGGCGGGTGCGGCCAGCGAAATAGGAGAGCAGCTGCGCCGGCGCCGGCGACATCGCGTAGCCGGTGAAGTGGTGTTCGAGCGCGAACAGCGAGTCGAAGCCCAAGGGCTCGGCGAGATCGCCGATCGCCAGATGCTCGCCGACGACGGATACGTCCGAGCGCCCGGGCTGGCACAGCATGTTGAGCGCGGTCCCGACCTTCATGGCAATCCTCCGAGTCCATCTTTGCCGGCATGCTCCGCCGATCGCTCCGCCCCGTCAACCAAGCCCAGGGAAAGCCCAAAGGCGGCGGGGCGGCTGCGCCCCTTGTCTAGGGCCGGTCGAGCATGCACATTCGGGCCGAGTGCGGGTGTGGCGGAATGGCAGACGCGGCAGACTCAAAATCCTGCTTCTGCCACGGGAGGTTCACTTCAACCACCACCACCCGTGAGCCACTGCACTACGGCCTCTTAGCTCTTCACCGCCCGTCCATTTTGGACGCGCTTCCGCTTGCCCTAGTACCCGCCCCCGGATACCTAAGACACACCCGCGAGGGAGCGCGGCTGGGGGACCAAGAGCCGCCGTTCTCGGTCAGTTTCTTTTAATTCCCCCCCACCTAATACGGATTTAATTCCCACCCACCGTTAGAACCCAGGTCGTTACCAAGCTCGGCCCGG
>VAZF01000011.1 GCA_005888425.1 Alphaproteobacteria bacterium | reverse complement strand
GAGGCCCGCCTTCGCGGGCTGGCTGGGAAAATCATTGGAGATTTGAGGGGCAAAAATCGTGCTGAGAGATATAAGCTCGCGACCGAGGGCGTCGAGCATCTCAAGCGGCAAGACTTGGTTCGTCGACTACGCCTTATTGCAGCGGAGCGGTCTTCGAATCATGACTGACCGCGCGCCGCTGATCTAGGCCGGTAGAAACTATTCAACCGTAAGCGTGAATCCGAAAAACCTGAAACTTCAGGTCACGTCGAATAAGGACGAAGTGCCGGCGCGCGTTTTCGGCGGTGCAGGGTTGCGCTATTTGCGGGTATGGCAACACTAAAATCGCCCCAATTGCGGCATACGTTTCCCCACATCAATCCGGATTACAAGCCGGTACAGAAACCGCTGGGGGACAGGATGTCCGAGATCGTACCGCAGAAACCGCAATATCGCCCGCGCGGGCGGCCGTTTGCCAAGGGCCAGTCCGGCAACCCCGCCGGGCGCCGCCGCGGCTCGCGCAACAAGGCGACAATGATGGCCGCGCTTTATCTCGACGGCGAGGCCGTGAGGCTCGCGCGCAAGGCGGTCGAGATGGCCTATGCCGGCGACACGCTGGCGATGCGGCTTTGCCTCGAACGCACGATCGCGCCGCGCCGCGAGCGGCCGGAGCCGTTTCGCCTGCCGCCGGTCAAGAATGCCGCCGATCTCGCGCCGGCGATGGCGGCGATCATGAGTGCGGCCGCGCGCGGCGTCATCACGACCGGCCAGGCGGCCGAGATGGCCTCGGTTATTGCGACGCGATTGCGCGCGATCGAGGCCGCCGAATTCGACCGGCATCTCTCGGCGCTCGAACATGGCGATACGGCGCACTGACCGCCTGCGGCTCGCGCGCCTCGCCGGCCCGCGTCTCCGGGAAGCGCGCGACGCGGTCGAAGAGCGCGCCAGGCTGCGCAATCGGCTGTGCTTCTTCCGGCGCGTCGCGCTGCTGCTGGCGGTCGCGGAGGTCGACCCCGAGCGCACCTGTATCGCGCGCCGTCTTCACGAGGCCGAGGCGGCGCTCGCCGCGATCCCCGACACGCCGGAACTGGAGGAGGCCGATGAGGCGTATCTGGCACGCCTCGACACGCGCTCGATCGACGATTGGCAGACGACGCCCCGCTACCGGCCGCCGCGGCGCGTCGAAGACCCGGTCAAAAGCGCGATCGAACGGCTGATGGCGCGCTACCGCACCGATCTGATAGACATCGATGTCGCGACGCACTCGCCCTTCGAGCTGTTCGCCTGGTGCCTGTCACGCCACGGCGAGAGCTACGACGAAGCAGCGGCCGCAGCAGCAAAAGCAGCGGAGAATTTGCTGCTCCGGTTCGACGCGGCGCGCGACGCGGCCGCATCGGCCGCCGCCGAGCGCGCAGATTTACCCGTGGACAATCAATGAGTTCGGCCGGTCTCGCGCAAAACCGCCGGCCACCCGCTGCAACCCGCCCGCCAATTTTTGCTGCAGATTCCCTGCAGATGCAGCAAACGCCCTTTCAATCCCCCTCACCCCGGCCCTCTCCCCGCAAGCGGGGCGAGGGAGAGCTGCGGCAAACTCCCAACAAAGTCGGCACAAGGTATTGCAGGCGGTTCAGCTGCGTTCCCTCTCCCCGTCATCAACGGGGAGAGGGCAGTCAGGCCGCGAGGCCTGACGGGTGAGGGGCAACTCACAGGGACAGGGTGAGGGGCTATGACACCTCAGTGAAAGTTCGGCTTCACCTTCTCGCAAAGGAGCTGCAATGACTTCATGACCCGTTCATGCGGGATCTTTGTGCCGCAATTCATCTCGCACAATATGCCGTCGAGGCCGAGCGTCTCCTGCAATCCCATCAGGCGATCGGTCACCCGCTCGGGCGAGCCGACGATGAGCTTGTCGCGCAAGGCTTCGTCATAGGTGATCGTGCTCGCCAAGATAGCGGTAAAAATACATGATGCTCTCTTCCGGCTCGTCACGCGCCGCCTGGTCGGTCTCGGCGACATAGACCGGCGCGCGTAGAAACACCTTGCCCTCGCCGGGATGCCCGGCTTCCTTCCACGCCTCGCGATAGGCGGTGATGTTGGGCTCCAATTCCTCGAGCGTCCCGAGCCGCACCGCGACAAACACGGCATGCCCGAGCTTTGCGATCGCCGGGAACGTGTCGGCGCTGTTGGCGGCGATGCGGATCTCCGGCCACGGCTTCTGATAGGGCCGCGGCGTCGCCTTCACATTCTCGAAACTGTAATACTGGCCCTTGTAGGAAAACGACTCCTCGGTCCATGCCTTCTTGAGGATTTCGAGCGTCTCGGTGAAGCGCTCGCGGCTTTCGCCATAGGGGACGCCATAGGCTTCGTAAGTGCGCGGGAAGCCGCTGCGCCCGACCCCGAAGATCAGCCTGCCATGGCTGATCTGGTCGACCGTCGCGACTTCCTCGGCCAGCCGCAACGGGTGACACAGCGGCAATACCTGCACCGCGGTGCCGATCTTCATGCGCTGTGTGCGCGCGGCGATCGCGCTCGCCATCGTCAGCGGCGCCGACAATACCGAGCGCTCCGGCGCGACGTGGATCTCGGCCAGCCACATCGCATCGAGACCCCAGCGCTCGGCGGCGTCGACCTGCTCGAAGGAGGTCGCGAAGGCCTCCTCGTCGGTGGCTCCGGCCGTCCGTTGAAACTCGTGGAACATGCCGAATTCGAACGCCATCCGTTTCCTCCGTCCTCTCGTGCGCGGGCGCGCCGCGCGCGGCTCCGCGTTCATGTCATGTGTTTGAAGCTTAGGGGCGATCGCGCGCGAACGCGAGTCCGGAAAGCCCCGTTCCGCGCGCCTGTATCGCGCTTGAAGCGCCCATCCAAAGCCATATATCATTGCTATATATCATATCAAGGGCACGGCCAATGCAGACGGCAAGGATCTTCTGGTCGGGGCGGTCGCAAGCGGTCCGGCTGCCGAAAGAGTTCCGCTTTCCGGGTGAGCAGGTTCGGGTTCGGCGACATGGCAGCGCGGTGATCCTCGAACCGATGGCGGAGGATTGGAGCTGGCTCGATGCCATTGCCGGCCAGCTCGATGAAGATTTCGCCCAGGGGGCGCAAGAGAAGATCCCGGAGCAAAAGAGACCGGCGCTCGACAAGCTGTTCCGCTGATGCGCTATCTGCTCGATACAAATGCCGTCATCGCGATGTTGCGGGACGCCTCCTCTCGGCCCGCCTTGCGGGTCAAGCAGGAACGAGCCGGCGATGTAGCCATCTCCGCCATTGTCGCGCATGAACTGTTCTATGGCGCGTTCAGGAGCCGGCGGGCCGATCACCACGTGGCCCTCGTGGACGCGCTGCAATTTCCGGTAATCGAGTTCGACCGCGAGGACGCACGCCAGGCGGGCGCGATCCGTGCGTTTCTGACCGCGAGGGGAAGGACGATCGGGCCGTACGACATCTTGATCGCCGGTCAGTCCGTCGCGCGAAACCTGGTGCTCGTCACCCACAACACCGGCGAATTCCGGCGCGCGCCAGGACTAAGGGGATTAATTTGGCAGTTAAGCCGCCCAGGGAATGCGCGCTATCGTTCACCCTCTGATTTAATTACACACACATAGGTACTCCCTGAATTGAGCCTCGGTCGAGAAGAACCCCCGGTCTTGATCGATCTCGATACCTTCTCTTCGGCGCTCGGCGCCGGGGAGTTTGACGTCTGCCTGCGCCTCCTCAGAAATCCGGGGGGCACTCATCCGACCTCGGCTGTACTGAATTGCCGTCTGGCCGAGGCGCTGTTCCACAGCGGGCGCCGCGATGACGCTCTCGAATGCGGCCGCCGCGCCTTCGCCTCGGCCCCATACGATGCCGATGCCGCCCATTTCTGCGCCTGGTTGTTCAGCAATTGCGGTTGTCATCAGGAGGCCGCGGCGGCTTACGAGCGGCTGCTGGCGCTTTCTCCCGATTGGGCCGAGGGCCATCGCCATCTGAGCGGCTCGCTGGCCGCCGCCGGCGATCTGGACGGCGCGGTTGCGCATGCCCTGCACGCCGCCGAGCTGATGCCGGAAGACAATGGCACGGCGATCCACGCGGCCGAGCTCCTGCTGCGCTGCGGCCATGTCGACCAGCCCGCCGCGCTCGTGCGAGCAGCCGCCGCGCGCCAGCCGAGTGACGACCGTGTGCTGCGCGTCCTGTCGGCGATCGAGATGCTGCTCGAGCGGCTCGACGCCGCCCTGGCGGCGATCGACGCTGCCTTGGCGATCACACCCGAGAACGCCGAATACCACCTCCATCGCGGCCATCTGCTCTATCGCCGCGGCGACGTCGAAGCGGCCGCCGCCGCCTTCGCGGCCGCCGCTGCGCTCGATCCTGAGAATGCCGCCGCCAAGCGCGCGCAGATGACGCTCCATCTCGATCACGGCCTGATGACCGAGGCCACGGCGATCGGCGGCGCGCTCCTCCATTCTCATCCAGATGACAAAGCGGCCGCGGAGGCGGTGCTGCATTTGTTGAACCGCCGGCTGGAGACCATCGACGGCGACTATATCGTGCTCGCCGACCGCACAACGGCGCAGGAGCGTCCGCCCCGGCCCCTGCCTGGTTTCGGCGAGCGCCTTCGCACGCAGTGCCGCGTCATTCAGGCGCTGATCATTCGCGAGACGCGAACCCGGTTCGGCGATGCCAAGCTCGGCTATGGCTGGGCCCTGCTCGAACCGATCCTGCACATCACGATGCTGTCCGCCATCTTCTCACTGATGATGCAGGGCCGTCCGCCGATTGGGACGCACTTTTTCATTTTTTACTTCACCGGCCTCATTCCATACCTGCTCTTTGTCCACACCAGCAGCGCGATGAGCCATGCCGTCACGAGCAATGGCGCCCTGCTGCAGCTGCCGCTCGTCACGACATTCGACGTCATCGCGGCGCGCGGTCTGTTGGAAATAATCACCGATGTGATCGTCGCGGTCATCCTGCTGGCCGGTTTTGGCTTCATCGGCCTAGAGGCCGCGCCGGACGATCTGTGGATGCCTTCAATGGCGCTTCTCGCCACGGCGATGTTCGGTTGCGGCATCGGCTTTATCAATGCGGTGCTCACGGTACGCTACCGGTCCTGGGACAAGATCTGGCCTCAGGTCACCCGCCTTCTCTATTTCTTTTCCGGCATTTTTTACGGAACCCGTTGCTGCATGCGGTCGATTGGTTCCGGGCCGGCTTCTACGCCGCGTACCAACCTCATTGGCTCGACCGCTCCTACCTCGTGATCCTGGCGATCCTGCTGTTGCTCTGCGGTCTCGCGCTCGAGCGCGGGATGCGGCGACGATTGTGCGAGCCGCTGTGATCACGCTCGACAATGTCAGCAAGACCTACGCCATGACCGGCGGGCGCAAGATCGTCCTGCAAAACGCGACGGCGGCTTTCGCCTCCGGATATAATTACGGCGTTCTCGGGGCAAATGGCGCGGGGAAATCGACGCTCATCCGATTGCTCGCCGGCTCCGAAATGCCCGATCGCGGCCGCATCCGCCGCCACGCCCGCGTGTCTTTCCCGCTCGGTTTTGGCGGCACATTCCACGGCTCCCTCTCAGGACGGGAGAACGTCGCGTTCATCGCGCGGGTGTACGGCGCGAGCGTGCGGCACACAACCCGCTATGTCGAGGAGTTCGCTGAGCTGGGCGGCTATTTCGAGATGCCGGTCAACACCTACTCCTCGGGCATGCGCGCGCGGCTCGCTTTCGGCGCCTGCCTCGCCGTCCAGTTCGAAACCTACCTGATCGACGAGGTGACCGAGATCGGCGATGAGCGGTTCCAACAGAAATGTGCAGGAGCATTTCGCGACCGGATGCAGAGCTCCGACATTATCCTCGTAACGCACAACAGCCGGACAATCCGGCAGTATTGCGATCGCGGCGCCGTGCTCGCTAATGGTCGGCTCGAACTCTACGACGATCTGGACGACGCCCTTGCCCACTACCAGCAGCTCCTGAAAGAGCCAGTGCCGTGCGCCTCAGAACACTCCTGAGGCGCACGCAGCCATTCGAAGAACCGCCGGCGGATGGCTCCGCAGCAACGGCCGGGATGTTCCCCACCACGGCGTTTCTTCCCGCACGCGCGAGCGTGGCCCGCGCCATTGCACCCCATATACATTCCACGCTGCCGCACATTGACGTGCGCTCGCGAGACAGGGCATGGCCCTCGCCGCTCGTGCTCTCCTTCATCGCGTTCGTGCTGCTGCCGATTGCGATTGTGGCGGTCTATCTGTTCACCATCGCCGCCGATCAGTACGTGTCGGAATTCCGCTTCAGCCTCAACAGCATCGACCCGCCGCGGCTCGACCCCCTGTCGCTGCTCGCTGGCAATGTCAGCCATTCGCCTGCCGGGTCGGAATCGCAGATCGTCGTACAGTACATGACAAGCCGCGCGGTCATAGATCAGCTCGATGCCGCGCTCGATCTGCATCGGATGTTTTCTCCTCCCGAGGCCGATTGGTGGTCACGGTTGCCGCGGCCGACCTCGATCGAGGGGCTGGTGCAATATTGGCGCGGACAGGTGGACCCGTTTTACGACCCTGCCAATGGCACGGTTGTCGTGCGGGTGCGGGCATTCACGCCTGCCGAAGCGCTGCAATTGGCGCAGGCGATCGTCGCCGCGTCGGAACAGCTGGTGAATGACCTTTCGACGCGCGCCCGGCACGACGCGCTACGCAACGGTGAGAGCGAAGTCACCCATGCCGAGACGCGGCTCAAGGCGGTCCTCGGCGAGATCCGCGCCTTTCGTGACCGGGAGGGGCTGATCGATCCGGCGAAAACGGCCGAGGTGAGCGGGACGATTGCCGCCCGCCTGAAGGACGAGCTGGTCCGCGCCAATGCCGAGCTGTCAACCCTCAAGAGCTACATGCAAGACGATGCGCCATCGGTCAAGGTGCTCAAAGCGCGCATCCGTTCGCTCGAGGGGCAGCAGCGCGTCGTTGCGCGCGACCTGACGGACCGCGATCCAAACCGCGACGATACGCTGTCGCGCCAGCTCGGCTCGTACGAGCAATTGGAGAGTGAGCGGCGCTTTGCGGAGGCCGCGTACCAACATGCGCTGCACGGGCTCGATCAGGCGCGCGCCAATGCCGACCGGCAGCAGGTTTACATCGCCAGCTTTGTCCCGCCGAGCTTGCCGGAAGAAGCGCTCTACCCGCGTCGCTGGCGCTCGCTCGCTGTCGTGGCGCTGATTGCCTTTGCAGTCTGGGCAATCGGCGGTCTCGCCGTCCAGTCGATCCGCGATCATTTCTAAGGATGCCGCATATCCCGCCACCGCCCCGCCTCGCTGCATCGGAGAGAGCAGGATGACGATGCTCGCGTTCCGCACCCGCGCCTCGATTTACCCGGAGGGGACTGCTCCCGTCGCTGACCGGCCGGCACGCCGTGAACGGCTCGCGATCGTTTCCACGCGCAGCAAACTGTGCGGTATCGCCGCTTATACGGCAGCCGTCCAACGGCAGCTAGGCGAGGCATTCGATGTAACGGTATTCGATCTCAACCAATATCTCCTGCGCAAAACTCATAAGCGCGTGCGTCGCCTGGCCGACCGTCACATCAAAGAGATCTGCGGCGCGCTTCGACACTTCGATGCCGTCAACATCCAACTGGAGCACGGCACGTTGGGTCGTGACACCGCAGATTCCGACCGTCGGCTAGGCTGGCTCGTGGCCGCAGCGCCGCGGGTGTCGGTGACGTTTCACACAATGCAGCAGCCCCCGAGCTTCGATACATGGGGGTTCGCAAAATCGGTCGCGCGGCTCAAATGGCGGACTGCATACGATATGCACCGCGACTTTGTCAGACAGAGCCGCCGGTCCTACGGCACCATGCGCCATCTGCGCCGCGCACAACGGACGAAACAGGTCGCGGCAATCGTCCACAACCGCCGCGATCTGTATGATGCGAAATACCTGTTCGGCGTACGCAACGTTTTTGATCATCCGCTCGCGTTTCTCGGCAAGGCTGAGGTCGACGCCGTACACGCCACCGCCTCACGCCAAAGCTTTCCGATGCTCGATGCCTTGCCCGAGGATGCGGTGCTGATCGGAGTCTTTGGTTTCCTCAACCAGTACAAAGGCTTCGGGACAGCGATCCAGGCGCTCCATTACCTGCCCGAAAACTACCATCTGCTGATCTTCGGCGGCATTCATCCGAACGAGATTGCCGAGCATCGGCAAATTCATCCGTACATCTCGTCACTGTTCAGCGACGCCTACATCGACACGACGCTCTATGACCGGATCAGCGCGCCCGCTCAAGAGAGCGCGCCGGCGCTGGTGCTCACCGCCGAGCGCGGTCTCGGCGAATTGCTGGGTACTCACCCTCGTGACCTGTCGGCGCGCATCCATTTCATGGGGGCGCTCGGCGACGCCGAGTTCCTCTCCGGGATGGCGATCTGCGAGTCGGTTGTCTTTCCCTATCTCGAAGTCGGACAATCCTCGTCGGGACCGATCTCGCAGGCGCTGGAGCTGGGCTGCCGGATTATCGCGTCGCGCACCCGCACCTTTCTGGACTTTGCCGAGTATCACCGGAACGCCATCGAGTTCTTCGATATCGGCAATCACCTGGAGCTGGCCGAGCGCGTCCTCGCGCGCCCGCAATTCGCGGCGCCGCGTCCGTTCCCGGAGTTCAATGCCGAGACCAACAAGGCGCTCTACCTGCTCGCCAACAGCCGGCTGTCGCGGGGCGCCGGTGCTCCCTCCCGGATTGCGACTGCAAATGAGTTGACGCAGCCCTAGGCGGGCGGTGTCCAGGCGGCCGGCGCGCGCGGCTCGAAATCGGTCACCACATCGAGGACGACCGTCTCGTCGGCGTCGAGCGCCTCGCGCAAGGCCGGTGCGATCTCGCTGGGTTGCTCGACGCGAATGCCGCGCACTCCGAAGCTGCGCGCGACCGCGGTAAAATCGGTCGGACCGAAGCGGATAAGCTCCTCGCCACGCCCCGGCCGGTTGCCGGCGATGCGGTTCACCCCGGTCAGGTTCTGGCCAAAGCCGGAGTTGTTGTTGACGATGACTGTCACGGCGATGCCGCAGCGACGCGCCGATTCCAATTCCGCAAGGTGGTAATAGAACCCGCCATCGCCGGTGAAGCAGACGACCTTGCGGTCTCCGGCGGCGCATTTCGCACCGAGCGAGGCGGGAAAGGCCCAGCCGAGCGAGCCCGCCGCGCGCAAATAGGTTTGCCCGGCGCCGTTCAGCTCGATCATCGTGCCGGTCCAGATCCCGGAATAGCCGGTATCGGCGACCAGGATGCCGTCGGCCGGCAAGGCGCGCGTCACCTCGGCGCAGAGCCGCTCGACCGCGATCGGCGCCGTGTTCCTTTCGCCGAGGCCGACAATGCCAGTCGTGTTTGGATAGCTGCGCCCGATTTCGAGCGGATCGGCCTCGATCTGCACGATCGCTGTCTCATAGGCCGGGATCGTCCAGTTCAGCGTCACCTGGTCGCCGGTATCGCAGCCGATAAACAGCACAAGCTCGGCGCTATGCACGATCCAGTTGGCGGGAGGCGCCGAATAGCTGCCGGCGACCCCGGCCGACAACCGATGCTGTGTCGGGATGATGCCGCGCGCACCCAAGGTCGTCGCGACCGGCGCAGCGAGCGCCTCAGCCAAGGCGAGCACCTCCGGCCCGGCCTGCGACATCGCGGCGCCATCGCCCGCGACGATCGCGACGTGGCGTGCGCTTTTCAGCAAGGCCGCGAGGCGCTCGATATCGCGGTCCTCTGCGACCGGCCGATGCACAGGGATCGGACGAGGTTCG
>VAZF01000010.1 GCA_005888425.1 Alphaproteobacteria bacterium | reverse complement strand
CGAAGCGGATCGCCTCGACCGCACGGTCGTAGACGCCGGGCTGACAGACAGAGTGGTCGTGATCCTCGCGGTCGCCGTCGAGATGGACCGTCCAGGCGAAGAACGGGTTGGGCTTAAACTGGTCGATCTTCTTTTCGAGCAGCAGCGCGTTGGTGCAGAGGTAGACGAATTTCTTGCGGGCGATGATGCCCTCGACGATCTCGTCGATCTCCCGGTGCAGTAGGGGTTCGCCGCCCGCCACGACCACGACCGGCGCGCCGCACTCATCGACCGCCTGGAGGCATTCGGCGACGCTCAAACGCTGGTTAAGGATCGGGTCGGGATAGTCGATCTTGCCGCAGCCGGCGCAAGCCAGGTTGCAGCGAAACAGCGGCTCGAGCATCAAGACCAGCGGATAAAGCTGCGCGTCAGCTGCGGGAGGCGCGGTCGGTAAGCTGCGACGGCATGCGGAAGCGGACGTTCTCGGTGATTCCCGGCAGGATCTCGACCTCGGTGCCGGTCATCTCGCGGAGGCGCTCGATCAATTCTTCGACGAGCTCCTCGGGCGCGGAGGCGCCGGCCGTGATGCCGACCGACGACACACCTTTGAGCCAGCACGGGTCGAGGGCGCGGGCGTCCTCGATCAGGTAGCTCGGCACGCCGCATTCCGCCGCGATTTCGCGCAGACGATTGGAGTTGGAGCTGTTGGGCGCGCCGACCACGAGCACGACATCGACGATCCTCGCCAATTCGCGCGCCGCTCGTTGGCGGTTTTGCGTCGCGTAGCAGATATCCTTGGTGTCAGGCCCCACGATCGACGGAAAACGCGCCTTCAGCGCTTCGATGACGGCGCGCGTATCGTCGACGCTGAGCGTCGTCTGTGTGATGAAGGCGAGCTTGTCCGGATCGGCGACGTTGAGCTTGGCGACCTCCTCGGGCCGCGAGATCAAATGCACCCGGCCGGTGATGCGGCCCATCGTGCCCTCGATCTCGGGATGGCCGGCGTGGCCGATCAAGATAATTTCGCGCCCCTGGTTGGCATAGCGCTGGCCCTCGATATGAACCTTCGAGACGAGCGGGCAGGTTGCATCGATGACGGGGAGACCGCGTTCGCCCGCCCGCCGCTCGATCTCGCTGGCGACCCCATGCGCGCTGAAGATCGTCACCGAGCCCGGCGGGACCTCATCGATCTCGTCGACGAACTGCGCCCCTTTCGCGCGCAGCCGCTCGACGACGTGCCGGTTATGCACGATCTCGTGCCGCACGTAGATCGGGGGCCCGTATTTCTCGAGCGCCCGCTCGACGATCTCGATCGCGCGTTCGACCCCGGCGCAGAACCCACGCGGCTGGGCCAGCACCACTCTCAACATTCGCGTCATCTCCTCGATAACGCCCCCAGCGCAGGTGGCTTCGCCGGCGGCAGAGCCGTCGTTGTCTATCCCTGCCACAGTTCGCGCGCTACGCGCAATGCTGCGACGCTATTGCATATCTGAGCGCACACCATCGCAGAACAGCCCAGCGCCCATTTTGATCCTGCCTTTCCCCGCCGGGTCTGCTATCGCTAACCGGGCGCGGCGGCCTGCAGTGGGTCGTGCTGGGCGCAAAAAACAGCTAGGGGTTCGTCAATGCTGGTCAACTTCCGGTCGGCTGTCCGGTGCTGGATTTCGGGCCGGATTTCGAAAAGAACGGCGTCATAGACCTTTGCCGCGGCCTCCATCAGTATGCGACGGATAAACGGGAGGATTTCGATCGTCTTATGGCGCGACGGCTTTGCTAAGCCGTTGTTCAGCCCGGATCGCGCCTGCTTGGCCAGATCGGCAGGGGAGCGGGCGCGGCCGGGGCGGGTCGCGGCCAATCACGGGCCGCGTATGGCGCCAAAAGGCGGATCGGGCGGGGAGGCGGAGATTCGCAGGAAAGGGGTCATCGGCCCGCGTTCTGGGCTCGACGGCGCAGGCCGTGCGACGTCGCGCGCGACGACCGGAGGAGCCGACGCGTGAGCGAGCTCGGCCTCGCGATCCTGCTCGTTCTGGCATGGGCCTATCTTACGGGCAGCACCATCGCCGCGCTGCGCTTTGCCCGCCGCCCCATTGCGCGCACCGCCGGGCGGCCGCCCGTCTCGGTGCTGAAGCCGCTGCACGGCGCCGAACCTGGGTTGTGCGAGAATCTGCGCTCCTTCATCGAGCAGGATTATCCCGAGGTGCAGATCGTCTTCGGTGTGCGGCACGGTGCCGATGCGGCTCTGCCGGTCGCGCGCGAATTGATAGGCGAGTATCCCGAGCAAGACATCGCGCTTTTGGTCAACCCGCGCGCCACCGGGAGCAATCTGAAAGTCGCGAATCTCGAAAACATGCTAGCAGCGGCCAAGCACGAGATCCTCGTCATGGCCGATAGCGACATGCGGGTTGACCGCGACTACGTTACGTCGACCATCGGGCCGCTGCAGGACCCCCGCGCCGGTGCCGTGACCTGCCTCTACAAGGGTATGCCGTTCGGTGGACTGTGGTCGCGGCTCGGCGCGATGCATATCAACTTTGCGTTTCTGCCAAGCGCGCTGTTGGGCGAGATGCTTGGGACGGGCGGCGGCTGCTTTGGTGCGACGATCGCGCTGCGTCGCTCGGTGTTGCAGCGGATCGGCGGATTCGCCCGCATCCGCGACGAGCTGGCGGATGACCACCGGCTCGGCGATGCGGTCCGCGAGCTCGGCCTGGCCACTGTGCTGTCGCGCTACATTGTCGAGAACCACGTCGCCGAGCCGTCTTTCGCGAGCTTGTGGCGGCACGAACTGCGCTGGGCGCGGACCGTGCGGGCGATGGCGCCGCTCGGCTTTGCCGGCTCGATCATCACGCATACAATCATTCTGACCGTGCTCGCCGCGGCGGTCGCCGGCTTCAGCGCGGCTTCATGCTGGCTCGTTTTGGTCTCGTGCGCGTTGCGCTGGCTGTCGGCCGGGGTCATCGCGCGCCGGCTCGACTTGCCGATCGGCGGGCTGTGGCTTCTGCCGCTGCGCGATGCTTTGTCCTTTGCGGTATTTCTGAGTAGCTTCTGCGGACGCAATGTTTTGTGGCGGGATCAGCTGTTTCGGGTGGAGCCCGGTGGGCGATTGACCGTCGAGGGGGATAAACCGGTATGAAGACTCTGTTTCTGCACCCGCCGTCCTTTGACGGGTTCGATGGCGGGGCGGGCTCGCGTTATCAGGCGCGGCGTGAGATCCGCTCTTTCTGGTATCCGACATGGCTGGCGCAACCGGCCGCGCTGGTGCCGGGAAGCAAGCTTATCGATGCACCGCCGGCGCGGCTGCGGCTCGACGACGTGCTGCCCCTGGCGCGCGATTACGAGCTTGTCGTCATGCATACCTCGACGCCTTCCTTCGCGGCCGATGTGAAAGTCGCCCAGGCGCTCAAGGACACTAATCCGCATCTGAAGATCGGGCTCGTCGGCGCTAAGGTCGCGGTCGAGCCCGAGCCAAGTCTAACCGCATCGCGCGCCATCGATTTTGTCGCGCGCGAGGAATTCGACTTCACGATCAAGGAAGTCGCCGAGGGGCGGCGTTTTGCCGACATCGACGGGCTCAGCTACCGCAACGGCAATGGTGTCGTTGTCCACAACCGGGCACGGCCGGTGCTCGAGGACATGGACCGGCTGCCCTTTGTCACCGAAGTCTACAAGCGGGATCTGCGAGTCGAGGATTACTTTATCGGTTATTTGAAGCACCCTTATCTGTCGCTCTATACCGGGCGCGGCTGCCGCTCGAAATGCACCTTCTGTCTGTGGCCGCAGACGGTCGGTGGGCATCGATATCGGGTGCGCAGCGTCGAGCACGTCATCGAAGAGATCCGCCTCGCTCGGGACTACTTCCCACAGGTGAAGGAATTCTTCTTTGACGACGACACCTTCACCGACGACCGGCCGCGGGCCGAGGCAATCGCGAAGGAGCTCGGCAAGCTGGGCGTCACCTGGTCGTGCAACGCCAAAGCGAACGTGCCGCGCGCGATGCTCGAAATCTTGCGCGACAACGGCCTGCGGCTGTTGCTGGTCGGCTACGAAACCGGCAATCAGCAGATCCTGAACAACATCAAGAAGGGCATGCGGGTCGATATCGCGCGCCGCTTCACAAAGGACTGCCACGAGCTCGGCATCACGATTCACGGCACGTTCATTCTGGGCCTGCCTGGCGAGACGAAGGAGACGATCGAGGAGACGATCCAGTTCGCCTCCGACATCAACCCGCACACGATCCAGGTGTCGCTCGCCGCGCCCTATCCCGGCACCTATCTCTACCGGCAAGCCGTTGAGAATGGCTGGCTCGACGAGAGCCACGCCGAATTGGTCGACGAGCGCGGCGTGCAGATCGCTCCGCTGCATTACCCACACCTCGGGCACACCGAGATCTTCCAGTCGGTAGAGAAGTTCTATCGGCGCTTCTATTTCCGGCGGCGCAAGATTGCATCGCTGCTCGGCGAGATGCTGAAGAGCCCGGAGATGATGCGGCGGCGTGTGCGCGAGGGGGTCGAGTTCTTCCAGTTCCTGCGCGAGCGGGAGATGGCGAGCTGAGGCTGCCGGCACGGCGGCTGATCGTTACGGCTGACGATTTCGGCCGCGATATCGCAGCCAACGACGCGGTCGAGCAGGCGCATCGCGACGGCATTCTGTCGAGCGCCAGCCTGATGGTCGGCGCGCCGGCCGCGGCGGATGCGGTCGCACGGGCACGTCGCCTCGGCACGCTGCGCGTCGGGTTGCACCTTGTGCTGATCGACGGCGCGCCGTCGTTGCCGCCGGATCAGCTCGGGAGTCTCGTGCGCCGCGACGGCCGGTTCGACGACAATCCCTTGCGCGCCGGATTGCGCTTTTTTTTCCAGCCCGGCGCGCGCCGCCGGCTCGCCGCCGAGATCCGCGCCCAATTCGAGGGGTTCCACGCCACCGGGCTCGCGCTCGACCATGTCAACGCGCACAAGCATATGCATCTGCACCCGACCGTCGCGCGACTGCTCGTCGAGATCGGCCGCGATTACGGCATGCGCGCGGTGCGTCTACCGGCGGAGCCGCGCGCACCGCTGCGCCGTGCCTTCCCCGGCGAGCCCCTACCATTGCCGCCGCCCGCTTTCGCGGTCGCGGCATTACGCCATCGGCTGCACCGAGCCTGCCTAGCTTGCAACGACCATGTCTTTGGCATCGCCTGGAGCGGCGCGATGACTGAGGATCGGATCGTCGCCTTGTTGCCGCATTTGCCCGAGGGTGTCAGCGAGATCTATTTCCATCCGGCGGCCGAAACGACGCCGGCCTTGCGGGGGGCGATGCCCGGCTATCGCCCGACAGAGGAGCTGGCCGCGCTCGTCAGCCCGCGCGTGAGGCACCGCATCGAGGAGCTTGGCATCCGCCGTATCAGATTTGCTGACGTTGCCGTGGCGCGTTAACCCGCGGCTTCGCGGTGCTCTTCAGCCGCGGCGATGCGCGCCGGGCCGAGCAAGGCTGGCAGCACGATAAAGGTGCAGAACAAGGTGCAGACGAGTGAGATCGTCAGCAAGATACCCATCTCCGCGGTGCCGGGATCGTTCGATAGGCCGAGGCTGCCGAACGCCGACAAGGTCGTCAACGCGCTGAACAGCACGGCGCGGGCGGTGCTCGACTGCAGGTGATAGATCTGCCCGGCGCGCCAGTTCATGACGAAGTAGATGTCGAACGCGACACCGATCCCCAAGAGCAGCGGCAAGGCGATGATGTTCGCATAATTGAGCGGCATCCCGATAACGACGGTGACCGCCAGCGTCAACAATGCCGCCAATAATAGCGGCCCGAGCACCATCATGACCTCGCGTAGCCGCCGCAGCACGGCGCACAAGAGGATCGTGATCGCCGCGACTCCGACCAGCCCGGCATCGACAAAAGCGCGGCTGATCAGGCGGCCGGCTTCCTGGATCGTCACGGGCGTGCCGGTCGCGTCGGGCGCGACACTGTGGACCGCGGCGACGAAACGCTC
>VAZF01000009.1 GCA_005888425.1 Alphaproteobacteria bacterium | reverse complement strand
AATACCGCGGCCGGCGGGAAGGTCTGGCCGACGGCGGCGAGCGTGCTGATAAGCGCGCGGAAATCGCGGCCTGCGGGACGCGTCACAAAGATCGCGAGCGCGATACCGATAATCGTCGCGGCGCCGCCGGCAACGAGCACGAGCCCGGCATGCGACAGCCATAATGCGAAAAAGCTGCCGCGTTCGAAGACCGGCGGGCTGACGCCGGGGAAGCTCCACTGGAAGAGCGGCGCCAGTTGCGGCATGCCGAACAACAGCGCGACAAACAGCACGGCGACCCACAATGTCGGGCTGGCGATCGGATCGGCGCGGCGCATCTCAGCGCACCAGATCGGCAAGCATAATGATGCCGATCGCGCGCCCGCTTGCATCGGCGACCGGCAGCCGGTCGGTATGGCGCTCGGTCATCACGGCCAGCGCATCGCGCAATGAGGCGTCCGCGGAGAGCGGGACGCCAACGGCGGATTCGCCGGGGCGCATGCGCTCGGCGATTTTTCGCAATCCGAGAAGCTTGAGGCCGCTCCCCTCACCGCCGACAAAGTCGCGCACAAAGGCGCTCGCAGGATGCTCGACGATATCGATTGGCGCGCCCCATTGAGCCAAGCGGCCGCGCTCGAGGATCGCGATGACGGTCGCGAGGCGCAGCGCCTCCTCGATATCATGCGTCACAAAGACGATCGTCTTCTTTGTCGCGGCATGGATTCGGGCGATCTCGTTCTGCAACGCGTCGCGCGTGATGGGATCGACCGCGCCGAACGGCTCGTCCATCAGCAAGAGTTCGGGGTCGGCGGCGAGCGCGCGGGCAACGCCGATCCGCTGCTGCTCGCCGCCCGACAATTGGTGCGGATATTTGCGGCGATAGCTTTCCGGATCGAGCCGCAGCAGTTCCAATAGTTCGGCCACCCGGTCGCGTATGCGCCTGCCCGGCCAATTCAACAGCCGCGGCACGGTCGCGATGTTGTCCTCGACCGTCCAGTGCGGAAACAGCCCGATCGACTGGATCGCGTAGCCGATGCGCCGCCGCAGCGCCTCTTCCGGCACGTCGCGGATGTCCTCGCCGGCAATACGGATCGCGCCGCTGTCGAATGGCACAAGGCGGTTGATCATCCGCAACGTCGTCGATTTGCCGCAGCCGGAGGGGCCAAGCAGAATGCAGAATGCGCCGTCGGGCACGGTCAGCGACAGATCGTCGACAACCGGCCGGCCGTCGTAGCGTTTACTGATGTGTTCGAGCTCGATCATCGCGCAACGCGGCGCCCGAGTAGCGCGGTCGCGCTCTGCAGCAAGAAATCGGCGGCGAGCGCCAGAGCGATCGCCGGCAGCGCGCCGAGCAGGACGAGATCGGCGGCGTATTGGCCGAGCCCCTGGAATACAAAGCTGCCGAGCCCGCCGGCGCCGATCAGCGCGGCGACCACCGCGAGCCCGATCGCCTGGACCGTCACAATGCGCAAGCCGGCGAGCAATACCGGCGCGGACAAGGGCAATTCGACCTGCCAGAAGCGCTGACGCTGCCGCATCCCCATGCCGCGCGCCGCATCGACGACACCGCGATCGACACCGCTCAGCCCCGCCACCGTGCTGCGCACGACAGGCAACAGCGCGTAGAGGACGAGCGCAATGAGCGCCGGCGCAACGCCGATCCCGCCGATGCCGACCGCGGCGAAGCTCGGAAACGCCGAAGCCACCGCGGAGAGCGGCACGATCAATAGTCCGAACAAGGCAATGGACGGGATCGTCTGCAACAGGTTTAGCACCGCGAACACCGGGCCTTGCCAGCCCGGCCGGCGCACTGCAGCAACACCGAGCGGGAAGCCTGCTATAACCGCCACGCCGACCGAGGCGAGGACGAGTTCGACGTGGCGGGTCAGGGCGCCCGCGAACTGAGCCTCGCGGGTGCGGTATTCATGAGTGAGCGACAGCGCATCGAACGCACCGGCTTCGATCATCGCCGCGAACCCGGCGCCGATGACGATCACCGCCGCCAGCTGGACGAGAATTCCCGCGCGGGCGCGCTGCAAACCGTCGAGAACCGCCAGCCCAGCGGCGCCGAGCATGACCCAGAACGCGGCGCCGAGCGAGACACGCGCCAGCTTCGAGGCGGACCCCGCCTGCGCATGCGCCGCCTGTCCCGCCGCGGCGAGGACCAGAAAAACCAAGGACACCGCGATGCCTGCTGAGACAAAATGTGCTGCACGGTTTGACGTCGCGACGGCGGTGGTGAGCAGCGCGGCGCCTAACACCGCGAGAGCGGCGGTAACGCGCGGATCCGCGGCGAGCCACAGCGCGACCGGCTCTCCCGAGACGAGCCGGTTTGGCGCGACCGAGATAAAGCCGCAGGCCGTTGCGGCAATGACCGCGGCGCTGATCAGCACGGGGACAACATGGTTGTACAGCCTGATCGCGGGGAACCGTGCCGCGGCGCGAAATGCCGGCACGGCCGGGCCGGACATGCTCACGGCAGGAAGTGCTTCGATTTGAGGTAATCGGCAGCGACCGCCCCGGCATCCTCGCCGGCGACGGCGATGCGCGCGTTGAGCGCCTGGAGAGTTTCGAGCGACAGCGATGCAAAAACGGGCACGAGAGCGGCGGCGATGTCGGGATGCTCGTCGAGGACTGCCTGCCGGATGACCGGCGCCGGCGCATAGACAATTTGCGCGCCTTTGTCATCGCACAGCGCCGTCAGGCCGAGCGCCGCCAGCTCGCCGTCGGTGCCGTAAGCCATCCCCGCATTGACGCCGGAAATCCCCTCGGCCGCGGCGCGCAAGGTCGCCGCCGTGTTGCCGCCAGACAGGGTCAGCAACTGCTCCGCCTTCAGCTGAAAACCGTAGGTCTTCTCGAAGGCTGGTAAAGCCGCCGGGCTCTCGACAAATTCGGCCGACGCGGCAAGCTTGAAGCGGCCGCCCTCGGCGAGATAGGCCGCCAGACTATCGAGGCATTTGCGCCCGGGAAAAGCCGGGAGATCGCCGCGGATGGCGATAACCCAGGTGTTGTTGGCCGGCGCCGGGTCGAGCCAAACAATGCGGTTCTGGGCGGCGTCGAGCTTCTTCACCTCGTCATAGCCTTGCGCCGCGTTCTTCCAGGCCGGATCGTTGTCGCGGTGAAAGAAGATACCGCCGTTGCCGGTATATTCGGGATAGAGATCGATCTGGCCGGCGAGGAGCGCCGCTCGCACGATGTTCGTAGGGCCGAGCTGGATGCGGCGATCGACGGCGATGCCGCGCGCCGCCACGACATCGGCGATCATGTTGCCGAGCAGCGCGCCCTCAGTATCGATCTTCGAGGCGACTACCACCGGCCCGGCAGCGCTGGCCGTCTCGGCTGGGAAAAAGGCCACGACGAGCGCGAGGACGAACGCAACTGCTGCCCAAAGCCGTCGTGCCTGCGAAGGCCGGTATGACGATTTTGTCGGCTGCAATCGGGTCATCCTCAGAGCGGGATGGCGAGCAGCGTGTCGATCTGCCGGCTGTCGAGCACGACGATCTTCTGCGCGAATTTCCAGCCCGGGCCGGCGCGCTCGATCCGGTCGACATAGCGCCCGGCCGCGAACAATATCATGCCGCCGTCCTGCATCGTGCGCACGACCAGAAAATTGGCGGTGACGTCGAGGGCGCCGCCGTCTTCCCGCTCAATGCGGATGCCGGAGATCAAATGCCGATACCGCTGCGGCTCGTAGATGTTGGCGTCGCGCAAAGCGCTGACCCGGTCGCGCAACATGTTCTGCGACGTCGCATAGATCAGCCCAAGCGGCAGCCCAGCCTCGTAATTCTCCGCCGAGGTTACGCGGTAATGACAATTCTCGGTAAAGAAGTCGGGCCAGCGCTCCAGCGCGTCACTGTCGAGACAGGCGGCGTAATCGGCGTAAAGCGTTTCCAGTTCAAGCCGCCGCGTAACCTCGGCGAGATCCATCGCCGCTAAAGCCCCATCCCTAGAGTCCCATCAGGGGCCGCCACGCATTCCAGAAGCCGCGCACCGATGCTTCGGTCGCACGCGTCGGCTGTGGTGCGTGCTCATGCCCACCCATCTCGATGACGGAGGCTTCTTCCTCGGCGCCGGGGATCGCGCGCTGGATAAAGCCGCCGACCGCGCCATCCTCCATCGAGACATAACCGGCCGGGCCGACGAGATTGGCCTGTTGCAGCCGGCGCTCGGTCATCGCGGCGTCGTCGTCCTCGAAGCCGATATAGGTCCATTGCAGCTCGGTCTCGTCCGGCCCCTTCGGGAGCACGAGGCGTACGGCGATCGAGTTGTGAATCTGCTGCAACACGAAATTCGGGAAAACGCTGAGGATCTGCAGCGTAATGCCGTCGCCGATCTCGTCGACCGAGTCGAGAAAGCGCGGGTCCTTGAGGCGGTAATCCTCGTGCAGCGAGTGGATTTCGCTATAGAGCTGATCCGACGTGGCGTTGTCGCCGCGCTGCTCGCCATAGGTGTAGCTGGCATGGTGCGCGCCCGACTCGGCGATCGCGACGCCGCCGGCCGTGGTCAGCCGACTGATCCGGAATGTCGTGAAGAAGGTGTGCAATAGGCTCGCGTGATAAGTGTCCTTAACGTTCTCGACGTAGAGCTTCCAGTTGTTGTGCAGGATCTGTGAGGTCGTGCCGATGATCTTTGGCTTGCCGCGCATGACCCGGCCGATCCGTCCGCCGATGTCGTTGCCGATATATTCAGCGAGCGGCGGCGCGTCGGGTGACAGCGTGCCGAAGACGATCCCGGCAAAGCTGTCGGTGCGCAATTTCTTGAGCCCATGCTCCTCGAGCTTGAAGCTCTCCGGCATGCCGCCTTTGCCGGCGACGCCGCGGCGGAACGCGACGCTTGTCAGATTGCCGGCGAGGTCATAGCGCCAGGCATGATAGACGCAGGTCAGCCCGTCCTTGGCGTGACCGCGCTGCTTTAGGCAGACGAGATTGCCGCGATGCGCGCAACGGTTGACCATCGCATGGATCTGGCCGTCCTCACCACGGGTGACGATGACCGGCGTCTCGCTGAGAAAGGTCGTCTTGTAATCGCCCGGATTCGGCAATTCGTTGTCGAGCGCGAGGTATTGCCAGGTCGGCCCGAGAAAGACGCGGTCGCGCTCGGCGCGGTAGATCTCCGGATCGGAGAACACCCGGTAAGGCACCCGCGCATTGCCCTCTTTCGGCCATTTGAGCGGCGATTGGAGCGCTTGGGGCATGCTGACCTCCAGGGTAGGCAGGGCCGGCGGCGACGGCCGGGACTACCGCGCGGCCGACAGGGTACAGTATCATGAAAACGCCGATAATCGATGGCGCGGCGGCTCGCTAGCCCTCGGCACGCTGATTGAGTGCCGGCGCTCGGTGCCGATCAGCAGAAACTCGATCTCGTCGTGCAGGTCGCGGAAGTTTCTGTGGCGGTCGTCGAGATCGTCGGCATGCTCGATGTGCTCCAGCCGATGGCGCTGACGGGTCCGTATCGGCCGGAGGATTTCTTCCGAAAATGTGCCCGCGGCGGTCAGCTCATCGAGCCGGCTCATCGCCGCGATCGCCGCTTGTCGCCGGGCGTCGCACTCTTCCGCTTTGTCGGCTTCGTGCTCGCGGCGGCCAGCGTGAGCGAGCCCGAGCGCCCGGATCACGGACGGCAGCATCAATCCTTGGCCGACCAGCGTCACCAGGATCACGGAGAAGGTCAGGAACAGGATTAGCTCGCGGCCGGGGAACGGCGCTCCTGTTGCCGTAACAAATGGGATCGCTAATGCCGCGGCGAGCGAAACGATGCCGCGGACGCCGGTAAACGACAGCACGAACGCATGTTGCCAGGGCGGCGCGGGATCGCGTCGTCTGATCCGGCGAGACAGCCA
>VAZF01000008.1 GCA_005888425.1 Alphaproteobacteria bacterium | reverse complement strand
CGTGTTCGGGATCTGGAATTGGCTGCGCGAGGTCCCGAAAATGCCGGTGATGCGCGCCGTCGGGTCGATGATGCCCGAGAGATAGGCAAAGCCGCGGTATTGGTTTGTCTCGTCGTGCAGCGGGTGATAGCTGCTTGTCGGGTTCTCGATGCCGATCGTGTTGTGCAGAAATTCGCCGGTGACGAAATAGTCGAGCTGGCCGACCCGGCCGCCCCATTCGAAGCTCGGCTGCGCCCAGCCGTGCGAGCCGCCATACATTGACACCGAGCCGCCCGGGTCGATCGTGCCGGTCTTGGTCTGGATATCGATGATGCCGGCGGTACGGAAGCCGTATTGTGCGGGCAGTGCCCCGGTGATCAGCGCGATCGAGTTGGCAAGGCGGGTCTCCAGCGCCTGGCCGAACACATTGATGCCTTCCGGCAATTGCACGCCGTTGAGACGGAATTGCAGATTGGCGTGATCGCCGCGGACATGCAGCTGGCCGAACGAATCCTGCGTCACCCCCGGGGCCTGCAGCAGCACCTGGTTCAAGGGCGCATTGTCGCCCTGCGGCTGGTTCTCGATCGCCGGCCGGCTGAACTGGTAAACGCTGGCGCCAAGGCTCGGCTGGATCTGGTTGCGCGCGATGTCGAGCTGCTTGGCGATGACATCGAGGTCGAGCGACAGGCTTGGCCCGGGTTGATCTTGCGCGAGCGCGGGCGCGTCAGGAAACAGTGGCGCGGCCAGACTTCCAAGGAGAGAACCGGCAATGCGGGCTGGCGCGGCGATGACGCGCCGCCGCAGAAAAGCGGGAAATGTCATGACGTACCTCGTCTTGAGACAAGCGCCGCGGCAGGGTCGCGTGGCGCTCAGCCAGGCAGATCAGTGTGCTGGTGTTGTCTCAAGCACTAGGAGGGGCACGGGCATCGAAGCCGCGAGCAACCGCGCCGCATATAAAGACCGGACCGATTGAACCGCTGGCAGCCGAAGTCGCCGAGGGGCTCCGTGTAAGGAAGAAGGCGAGGGGTGCGGCGGTTTGCTGATGCAGCACGACGCAGATTTCGCAAAGATCCTCGGCCGTCGCCGGTGCAAGCGGCTCGTCGGCGCTGTGGATGCTCGCGATCGGCCCGGAACTTCCTGGCAGCGCCAGCGCGTGGTGATGCCAGCCGAACAGGAATGCCTGAAACAGGATCGCCGCGACGCCGATCAGCGCGGCCCGGCGTCGGGCCGTTGTTTGCGCCCGATATCGGCGCCGGCTCATGGCTTCATCGCCGCCGGTTCGGTGAGGAGGCGCCGCCGGCACGCCTGGGTCGCGCTGACAAAGCTCGTCACGCCGACGCCGAGAACGACGACCATCAACAGCAGCAGCGGCAAGCCGAGCGTATCGAGATTATGGACGCGCAGCGGCGTCTTGAGCGCGATGTCGGCGGCGCCCGGAAACGCCAGCCCGAACACCCCGAACACGGCGAAGGCGAGCCCGCCCCAGGTCAATGTCCGCGCCGCGGTCGTCAGCGCGATCGTGCGGATCGCTTCATTCGGCAGGCCGCGCCGCATCGCCCAGGCGCCAAACGCCGCGCCGGCCGCTGCCTGCACGCACAGCGTGCCGCAGCCAAACACAAACCCCGGCATCCAGCCCGTTGCCGCCGACGGCATCGCCGGCGCCAAGGTCGTGTAGATGATCGCCGAGAACGCGTCGATTCCCCAGCCGGCGATAAAGCCGTGCACCGCCGGCATCCACCATTTCAGTTCGCGCGGTTGCGCGGGCGTCTGTTCCTCAGAGCGCCGCAGTCCCGGCAGATGCAGATGCGGCAACACCCCGCGTCCCATCGCGAACAGCCCGGCGGCGGCCATGACGATGCCGACCGCGACATAGACGATGTTGTCGAAGGCCGCGATCGTGAACCATTGGGTAAAGCCGAAAAAGGCCAGCTCGCTGGCGAATGCCGCCTGGATCGCAAAAGCCAGCGAAAACAACAGGCCAGCGCGCAACCCGCGCGCCGTCGAATAGCCGCCGACCGCATAGCTGAAGGTGATCGGCCAGGTATGCTCGTCCGGGGTGACGCCATGCACGATGCCGAGCAGAAAGGCCGTCAGCAAATCGACCGTGAAGCTGACATGCGTCGGGTCCCACAGATTGACCCCGCCGATCATGCCGGCGCTCCGCTCTCGCTGCCGCGTTCGCGGCAGTCGCGACAGAGGCCGCGCAGCACGACTTGATGGTCCAGGATTGCCGCGCCGGTCGCCCGTTCGAGCGCGGCAAAGCGCTCGTGCTCGATGAGGCACGGGACCGGCACGAGTTCGTGGCAGCGCGTGCAATAGAGGTGATCATGATGCACCCCGACCGGCTCGAACCGGGTGCGCCCGTCATCGAGCACGATTTTGCGCGTGATGCCGTCGGCGGCAAGCTTCTCGGCGGCGCGAAATACCGATGAAAAATCAGTCGCGTGACCCTGCCGCCCGAGCGCTATGTGCAATTCTTCAAGTGTCCAGGCATGGCGCTCGCCCTGTGCCATCAGGGCGACCATCGCTGCCGAAACGCGGGCTTTCCGAGCCATTTTCGGACTTTAATCGTCGGCCAGGGCAAAACGCAAGTCGCTTGCGGAACATACCGGAAGCGTTGCCGGGAGGGCGTCCGTACATCAGCGTCTTCTATGCAGAAGCTGTGCTAGACAGGTACGGACGTCAGATCGCCGCAGCGGTGATGGTGCGATGAACCACGACAGCTATCCGGACGAGTATCTGCGCGACATCCTGACCGAGGTGAAGACGGTTGCGGTGGTCGGCGCGAGCCCGCGTCCCCACCGGCCGAGCCACGGTGTCATGCGGTATCTGCAGCAGCACGGCTACCGTGCGATACCGGTCAACCCGTTTGCGGCGGGCGTCATAATCAACGGTGAGCGCTGTTATGCGAGCCTCGCCGAGGTGCCGGAAACGGTGGATATGGTCGATGTGTTCCGCCGCAGCGAGGCCGCGGGCGAAGCGGTCGATGCGGCCATCGCGACGGGCGCCCGGGTCGTGTGGATGCAGCTCGGCGTGCGCGACGCTGCCGCTGCCATGCGCGCCGAGGCGAAGGGCCTCCGTGTCGTCATGGACCGCTGCCCGGCGATCGAGATCCCCCGCCTCGGGCTCGGCCCGCCCGAACGCTGATGGAAGCAAGGCCCGCTCCGTCTCGTACGGCCCGGCCGCATCGCCGCCGCGCGCGCTTCCGCTCGCGGCCGCGATTCTTGATAGCGGCAGCAATCGGCGTCGTCGTCGCGGTCGCGATCCCCGGCATCCATAACCCGAGCCTCAGCGCGGTAATCGGCTGGGATACCGGCGCGGCGGTATTTTTGGCACTGCTGCTGGCGATGATGGCGCGTGCGACGCCGGCTTCGATGCGCCGCCGTGCGCTGGCCGAGGATGAAGCGCGTTGGGCCTTTCTCGCGTTGATGGCAGGTGCCGCGTTCTTCGGCCTGTTCGCGATCCTCGGCATCATGCCGGAAGCGAAAAAAGCCGGCGGCCTGACGATGCTCGGCCTCAGCCTCCTCAGCGCCATGACGATCCTGTTGTCGTGGTTCGTCGTGCATCTGAACTTCGCGGTGCACTACGCGCACGAATTTTTTTACGAGGTCGAGCACCGCGAGGATCCCGGGCTCGACTTTCCCGGTGTCGCGGACGAACGAGGCGAGCTCGATTACTGGGATTTCTGCTATTTCTCGTTCGTCGTCGGCATGACGGCGCAGGTCTCCGACGTACAGGTGCGGACGCGCCATTGGCGCCGCATGGTACTGGCGCACGGCATCCTGTCGTTCCTGTTCAACGCCGCGATTCTCGGCCTCTCGATCAATCTGCTCGCCGGCTTTTTTTGAGCCCTAATGCGCCATGAGTACCGGCATCGTCATGTGCCGGAAGATGCTGCGGCTGACGCCGCCGAGCACGAATTCTCGACGCCGATGTCGCCCGAGGTGTCGCTTTCCGGCTTGGCCGCGATGCCGCGCCGGGAGAGCGCCGCCGCGACTTGCGCCGCGCTCGCCGCCGGCGCCGCGACGCCAGGCGCGGGCGGGTCGATCTCGATAACCGTCACAGCCTCGGCGCTCTCGAGCAGAAACATCGAATCGTGCAGCGCGCGCGCCGCTTCGCGGCTGCCGTTCCACGCAACCAGCACGCGCCGGCCGATATCGGCAAAGGCGCCGGCGTACGGCACAACGAGCACCGGCCGGCCGCAGCTCAACACGATCTCCTCCGGCCGCAATCCGATGCCGCCGGTGAGCCCCGCATCGGGGTTGGGCTGGCCGACGACAACGAGGTCGTACAGCGCCGCTTCGGCAACCGCGCTGCCGGTCTCGTCGGCTTCGCGGAAAATCCACTCGCCCTGCAGCTTGCCTTGCGTCAGCGCCCGGCGAAAGGCCGCGCCGGCGGCGGCCGCCTCGCGCCGCTGCGCCTCCATATAGGCGTCGACGAGCTGCGACCATCCCGAGACATCGCCGTAAGAGGCCATGATCGGGTAGCCGCTCGCGAAAAAGCCGGTCAGGCGGGCGCCAAGCCGCGTGGCGAGCGCTGCAGCCGGCGCAATGCGCTGGGGCACGGCCGCCGCGTTCTCGATGACGACCAGGATGTCGCGGCTTTCCATCGCGGGACTCCTCTGTCCGGCTGCTGAAGCTGCCGTCGGGCGGCGGCTTACAGGTCGAGCGCCGCTTCGCGGCATACCAGGATCCGTCGCTTGGCGCGCACGGTGCACAGCAACGGCGCCTCGCGGGGGGCGCTGCCGTCGCGCAAGGCCAGCGCCCGCGCCAGCATGAATTGCGTTACGTCACGGAACGGCACAAGCGGCCGACGCGCGATCGGATGCCAGCCGACATCTTCGAGCTCGTCACTCGACGCCGGCTCGCCGACGACATCGCTGCCGTCGGCCACAAAAAACCGTGTGTTGAAGCGGCGGAACACCGGGGTCGGCGTGATCGCGCGCCCGACATAGGTCAACGCGTCGAAGGCAGCGGTGATGCCGGCCCCGCCATAGGCCGCTTCAATCGCGGTCAGCGCGGTTGGCGGGGTCGCCGGCGCCGCGCCGCGCCGGCCGACGAGGACGCCGACCTCTTCCCAGGTCTCGCGCAGGGCGGCGCGGGCGCAACGCAACAGGCGGGGTGGCAGGTGCGCGCCACCGCTCTCGACCTGCCACGGCCGGTTATCGTCGCGGTCGACCGCGCCGCCGGGAAATACCCAGACCCCGGGCATGAATTTCACATGGCCGGGGCGGCGGCCGGCCAAGAGTTCGAGATCACGGCCCTTGCCGCGCAGCAGGATCAGCGACGCGGCGTCGCGCGGCCGCACGATGGTCGGCTTGGCGGCATGGCCTGTCCGGGCCGCTTCGCTCATATCATTCATTGCGGCCAATATGAGTGAAGCGTGCCGCCGTGACTACCCTCACCCGGCCTCGCGCTGCGCGCTCGGTCACCCTCTCCCGCGGTGCGGAAGAGGGAGATTACTGCCGCGCGCTGAGGCCCTCTCCCGCAGCGCGGGAGAGGGAGGGGGCCCACGCCGCAGGCGTGGGAGCGTAAGGGCGACTACGCTTCCTTGCCGGGTTCGGCGACTGCGGCGGACCACGGCGACATGACATCGCTGATGCCGTAATTGAGCCCGTCCTCGCCCCGCATGACGAGGTTCGGGCAAGCAAAGCGTTGCGGCCATACCGTGTGCTCGACGAGTTGCGCGCCGCGCCTGGCGCCGAGCCGCTCTCGGATCGCCTTGGCGAGGCGGCGGTCGATCGCGATGCCGGTATCGCCGCTCACATCGATACGCGGCTGGTGCGCCGCCTCTTCCGGGGTCATCGCAAAATCGATGATGAAGCTCGCCATCTGCACGACGGACGCGAGAATGCGCCGGCCGCCTGAGGCGCCGACCCCGAAGCGGGCGCGCCCGTCGCGCGTCGCGACGAGCGGGCACATATTGGTTAAGGCGCGCTTTCCCGGCCCGATCGAGTTTGGCCGCCCGGGGCGTGGGTCGAACCACATGATGCCGTTATTCATCAAGATGCCGGTCTGCGGCAGTACGTACCGGCTGCCAAAGCTCGACAGCAGCGTCGTCGTCAGCGCGGCGATGCCGCCCTCGCGATCAATCGCCGTGATGTGCGTCGTGCAGCCATCGTCGCTCCCCTGCGGCCGGACATCGCCGAGACCTTCGAGCCGCGCGTGATACGCCTGCTGCAGCGCATCGATCAGCGTCTCGAAATAGACCGCGTCCGGCGCTTGCGGAAAGCGCTTGCTCGACAGCCGGTCGATCACATCGGCAAGGGTCGGCGCGGCGGTCAGCCCGCGCGCCGCCTGCAGGGCATAGCTGCGATAGGCGATCTCGAGCGACGGTACGATGCGGACGCAGCATTCGGCGAGATCGGCTGCGGACAGAACGCCGCCCGCCGCCGCGCTGTCGGCGGCGATCGCCTGCGCGATCTCGCCCTGGTAAAAATCGTCGGGACCGGCTTCGGCCAAGCGCGACAGCGTGTCGGCGAGGCGGCCGAGGATCAAAGCAGGCGGTTCGCCCGATGACGGGCAGACCGGCGGCAGATTGTCCGGCAGCCACACCCGCCGGCTTTCGTCATAGCGGCGCAGATCTTCGGCGGCATTGGCGGTCTTCAGCGTCACATACCAATCGACCGGCAAACCGGCGCGGGCCAATGCCACCGCCGGCGCGACGAGGTCGCGCCACGGCGTGCGGCCGAACCGCTCGACCGCCAGCGCATAGCCCCGAACCGCGCTCGGGATCGCGAAGGACAGCGGGCCGTGCATGTTGCGGTCGCCCTCGACGCGCGGCCAAGTGAAGAGCTCGGTAATGGTCTCGCCGGTGAGCGCGTAGCTCGCAGTGTCGAGGCCCGCCGGCGCAATCGGCCCGAAATCGACGATCTCGGCGCGCGCCCCGCCCGGCGGCTGCACGACCATGAAGCCGATGCCGCCGAGGCCGCTGTTCCACGGCTCTCGGACGGCAAGCGCGAAAGCGGCCGCGACGACTGCGTCGACCGCCGATCCCCCCGCCGCCAATATCTCGGCACCTACCGTGGCGGCGACCCCATTCTGGGAGGCGACGACCCCGCCGCGCGAGGCGGCGACCGGTTTCCGCACCACCCAGTTCTGCATCAATGCCGCCATTTCAGATCACCTCGATCGCATCGATGCGGCTCTTGTAGAAGGCGTAATGCCCGGCGAGCCCCATCGCCTCGTCATAAGGCGCCCGATAGGACCAGACCGCATTTTCCGCGCGCTTCGTGGCGCCATCGATCTCGATCGTCCAATACGAGCAATCGCCCTTGAACGGACAATAGGTCTGGTGATCCGTCGGGCGCATCAGATCGAGCCGCACATCCTTCTCCGGAATGTACTGCACCGGCTCGTGGCCCGTCTCCTCGCAGCGCACGGCCGCGGTCGTGTCGGCGATCGTCTGACCGGCAAAGGTGACGCGCACGCGGCGCGATTCGGGGAGCAGGTCGACGCGGTGCTCGGGTTTTTTCAGATAACCGGGGGCGGGATTTGCCATGGCAGCTCTCCTCGCCTCAGCGAATCGTCTCGGATGGCGGCGGCCGGTTCGAGCGGCGCGCCGGCGCTGCCCCGCATTGGAAGGTGGCGACACAGCTGTCGTAAAATTGCGAGCCCTGAAGCGGTCCGCATTCCTGCGCGATGCGCTTCTGGCGGAACGCGGCATTCGTGCACAGCAGCCGCTCGTACTGCTCGCTCTCGCGGAGATTCTGCTCGCTGCTCTCGCTGGGCGGCGCGGCGAGGGCGAGATTGGCGCCGATCATCACAACGGCGGCGAGACAGCCCGGAACCAGTTTCGGCATGGTCGTGCTCTCCGTGTGGGTGGACCCGATAAGCGAGCTAGCAATAACCGTTTGGCGAAAATGCGGCGGGGTCAATCCACCATCGTCAATCCACCGCTGACGCTCAACACCTGCCCGGTGATGTAATCCGAGCGGCGGCTCAAAAAGAACATGACGGCATCGGCGATCTCCTCGGGCTGCGCAATGCGGCGGAACGGGATCGCCCGGGTCAGGGCCTCGCGCATGCGCTCGGGCTGTCCCTGGAAAAGCGGCGTGTCGGTCGGGCCAGGGCAGACGCAATTGATATTGATGCGATAGCGCGCCATCTCACGCGCTAAGGACTTGGTGAACGCGATGATGCCGCCCTTAGCGGCGGCATACACGGTCTCGCCCATGCTGCCAACGCGGCCGGCATCGCTCGAAATATTGACAATCTTGCCCTGCTGCGCCGCGATCATCGGCGGCAACACCGCGCGGCTGAGGCGCACCGCACCCACCAGGTTGATCGCGATGAGCCGGTCCCACATGTCGGGCGGGTTCTCCATAAAGGGCTGGATGCGGTCCCAGCCCGCGCCGTTGACGAGGCCATCGACAAGCTCGACGCGGGCCTGCACCGCGGCGGCGAAATCCGTGATGTTGTCGGGCTGTGTCAAATCCAGCGGCAGGAATTCGACCGCGAGGCCCTCACTCGCGGCCTGTGCCGCGGTCGTTCGCCCGCCCGCTTCGTCGATATCGCCGATAAAGACCCGCGCACCTTCGCGCGCCAGCAGCAGCGCTGTCGCGCGGCCGATTCCCGACGCGCCGCCGGTCACGATGACGGTGCGGTCCTGCATCTCCATCGCGCTGCGCCCTCCGCTGCCCGGCTCCCGCGATGTTCGGCAGAGCCGATGCCGGTGTCAATCGCGTCGCTCAACATCGTATAACTGCCGGGGCCGGCGATGCGGATGGGCATCGGCACGGATTGACAAAGATGCCGGCCGTCTTACATGAGTGTATATGCGCTCATTCGGCATGTAGCAGCATCCCCCAAACCAGAGCGAGGACGTCACCATGACCGAGCTTCCCTATCGCACCGCGCTGATCGTCGGAGCGGGCGCCGGCATCAGCGCTTCAGTTGCTCGCGCGCTGGCGGCAGCCGGCCTCAAGCTCGGTCTGGCGGCGCGCAACATCGATAAGCTCGCGCCGCTCGCCGCCGAGACGGGGGCCGAGCGCTTCGCCGCCGATGCGTCCGACCCGGCGGCGGTCGCGCAGCTCTTCGAGGAAGCCGACGCGCGGCTCGGCTCGCCCGATGTCGTCCTCTATAATGCGAGCGCCCGAACGCCCGGCTCGGTCGCCGAGATCGATCCCGAAGCGGTGCGCAAAGCGATCGAGATCTCGGCTTTCGGCGCCTTCCTTACCGTGCAACAGGCGGCGCGGCGCATGGTCCCGAATGGACATGGCGCGATCCTGCTGACCGGCGCCAGCGCCAGCGTCAAGGGGTTCCCGCTCTCCTCGGCCTTCGCAATGGGCAAGTTCGCGTTGCGCGGCCTGGCGCAGAGCACGGCGCGCGAATTGGGGCCGAAGGGCATCCACGTCGCGCATTTTATCATCGATGGCGGCGTGCGCAGCGCGCGGCGCCCCGATCCGCCGAACCGCCCGGACAGCACGCTTGATCCGGATGCGATCGCCCAGACCTATCTCGAAGTGCTGCGCCAGCCGCGGAGCGCCTGGTCGCTCGAGGTCGAGATGCGGCCCTGGGTCGAGACCTTCTGATCCCGACGACGATCTGCCTGCTGTCCAGCCCGACCGCCGGAGCCCGACATGGAAACCAGGAATGCCTCGGTCGCGGTGATTGGCGCCGGCGACTACATCGGGGCTGCCATCGCCCGGAAATTCGCCGGCGAGGGTTTCTCGGTCTTCGCGGGGCGGCGGCATGGCGAGAAGCTAGCGCCCCTCGTCGCGGAGATCGAGGCCAATGGCGGGCGGATCACCGGCCGTTCGCTCGACGCGCAAGGAAGAGGAGATCGCGGCGTTCCTGCGGGAGGCCGATGCAGCGGCGCCGCTCGAAATCTGCATCTTCAACATCGGCGCCAATGTAAATTTCCCGCTGCTCGAAACGACCGAGCGGGTGTTCCGCAAGGTTTGGGAACTGGCTTGTTATGCGGGCTTTCTGACGGCGCGCGAAGCGGCACGGCTGATGTTGCCGCGCGCT
>VAZF01000007.1 GCA_005888425.1 Alphaproteobacteria bacterium | reverse complement strand
AAGACGCCGGCAATCGCCGGAGCGATCGCGTAGGGCAGCAGCAGAATGGTCTTATAGATCGCGGCGCCCCGCACCACCCGGTCGGCCATGACCGCGAACAGCAGCCCGGCGCCCAATGCCAGAACGGCCACGGCGATGCTGAACAGCAGGGTGGTTTCGGCCGAGGCAAGATAGAACGGGTCGCCGAGCACCGCCGTAAAGTTCTCTGCCCCGACAAACCGCGTGGATAGGCCGAACGCGTCTTCGCGCCGCACCGATTGCAGGATCGCCTGCGCCGCCGGCCAGAAGAAGAACACCAGCGTCACCGCCAGCTGCGGCAGCAGCAGAAGCGCCGGAAACAGCCAGCCGGAAAAGACAACACGGCGCTCCATCTTGGACTAATTCGCCTGCGCAAACCCGTCATCCCGGCGAAGGCCGGGACCCACCCTTCAGCCGCAAGTGCGACGGCAGAATGGATCCCGGCTTTCGCCGGGACGACGGCTTTGGGGTTGCCGGCGTTGCAGCGGCGCCGGACATATCTGGGGTTGCCGGCGTTGCGTCAGTGCCGGACATAGACGCTACAGTTATTGGATGTTCTTCTGGAACTGCCGCAGGATCGCGTTGCCGCGGGCGACGGCATCGTCGAGCGCCGCTTTGGGCTCGCTCTTGCCGGCGAAGACGCCTTCGAGATCCTCGGCGATGACGTCGCGGATCTGCACCAGATTGCCGAGCCGCAACCCCCGCGAATTTTCGGTGGGGGACTTGCCGGCCAATTGCAGCAGCGGGATCTCGCGGCCGGGGTTCTTGTCGTAGAAGCCGGACGCCTTGGTGGCGTCGTAGGCGGCTTTGGTGATCGGCAGGTAGCCCGTCACCTCATGCATCTCGCGCTGCACTTCGGTCCGCGACAGATAGCTGAAGAATTTGGCGATGCCCTTATATTCGTCGGGCTGCTTGCCGCCCATGACCCACAGGCTGGCGCCGCCGATGATCGAGTTCTGCGGCGCGCCCGGGATGTCGGGATAGTAGGGCAGTTCGGTCATGCCGAAGGCGAATTTGGCGTTGGTCTTGACGTTGCCGTAGAAGCCCGACGAGGTCTGGATCATCGCGCAATCGCCGCTGAGAAACCGGCCTTCCGCCTCGTTGGTGCGCCCGCCGTAATCGAAGCTCTTGTCCTTGATCGCCTCAGCGAGGGCGGCGATGTGCTTGGTCATGATGGGCGTGTTGAATTTGAGTTCGGTGTCGACGCCGTCGAGCCCGTTTGCCTTGGTCGCCAACGGCAGATTGTGCCAGGCGTCGAACTGCTCAATCTGCGTCCAGGTGATCCATGCCGGCACGACCCCGCAATTGGCGCCGCCGGCCTTCAATTTCTTCGCGACGGCGAAGGTCTCCGGCCAGGTCTTCGGCGGCTTTTCCGGGTCGAGCCCCGCCTTGGTAAAGGCGTCCTTGTTCCAGTAGACGATCGCCGTCGAGCTGTTGAACGGCAATGACAGCATCTTCCCGTCGGCGGTGCTGTAATAGCCGGTGACGGTCGGCAGATAGTTCTGCGGGTCGAATGGCTCGCCGGCATCCGCCATCAGCTGATAGACCGGCTTCACCGCCCCCTTGGCCGCCATCATTGTCGCGGTGCCGGCTTCGAAGACCTGAACGATATGCGGCGGGGTACCTGCCCGGAAGGCGGCGATCGCCGCTGTCATGGTCTCGGGATAGGAACCCTTATAGACCGGCGTCACCTTGTATTCGGTCTGCAGCGCGTTGAAATCGGCGGCGAGCTTGTTGACGCGCTCGAGATTGATCGCGGTCATCGCGTGCCACCACTGCAATTCGGTTGGCTCGGCGAAGGCGGGGCCGGCAATCGCGGCAAGCACGGCCGCGGCGGCGGCAAGCATTCTTAGCGGCATTGTTCTCCCCTGGCCGCCTCTCGCGGCGATTTTTGAATTATCGGGCGGCAGCTTGCCAAATCGCGACAGGGGCGGGAAGCTTTTGTGACGATCGTCGAAGGATCGGGGGAAAGTGTTTGTGACGCAGCGTCAAAGCGCCAGGAATTCAGCCGCTGCCGTCGAGGATGTCCGCCGGCGGGCCATCGCGCTCGACCTCGGCGCGCCCCTGCTGATTCGGGTCAATCCGCGGGCGCGCCGCCTGCTGCTCAGGGTCGATGCGGCCGACCGTGCGGTCGAGCTGGTGCTGCCGCGAGGCGTCTCCGCCGAAAGCGGATTGCGTTTTCTGCGGGCGCAGCGAGTCTGGATTGCGACCCGGCTCGCGGCGTTGCCGCGCCCCGTGCCGTTTGTTGAAGGCGCGATCGTGCCGGTGCTCGGGACGCCGCACCGCATCCGGCGGGAGAGTGACCCGCAGGCGCCGCCGGTCACGCGCGTGGACGGCGAGATCCGGGTCCGAGGCGACCCCGCTCATCTCAGCCGGCGGGTCCGCGACTATCTGATCGGCGTGGCGCGCCAGGAGATGACGCGCCGGGCGCGCCTGCTGGCGGCGCGGATCGGCCGGCCGATCACCCGGGTTACCGTGCGCGACACGACGAGCCGGTGGGGCAGCTGCTCGGCGAATGGGTGTCTTTCGTTCAGCTGGCGGCTCATCTTGGCGCCCGAAAGCGTCCTCGATTATGTCGTGGCGCACGAGGTCGCGCATCTCGCGGAGATGAATCACGGGCCGCGCTTCTGGCGACTGGTGCAGAGCCTGACGCCGGATCACGATGGACCGCGCGCCTGGCTCAATCGCCACCGCAGCCGGCTCTGGTCCTACGGTTGAAACTGCCCTCCGGTGTCCGCATTTCTTTAGGCCAGCTTCCCTTTTTCCCGGACATATGAGCAGTTTCTGGCGATCGTGTCGTCGGGAGTCGGCTGTTGAGAGGCTCCGTGCCGGGTGGCGCATTCTCCTTTCTCCAGGACCAGGTGAAGACGTTCGCGGACATCGTCGTCCATCCGACGCAGGAGATGTTGCGTCATCCCGCGGGCGCGTTCTTCCGCGGCGGTCCGAAATGGCCGCATTTCGGGACGCAGGTTTATGCACGGCATTGCTGGTACCGCATCCCGAAGCCGGTCGATTCCCATCCGCACCCTTGCGACGGACCGGTCGATATCGTGGATCGAGGCATCTGGTGCGGGCCGATCAGCTATCATTTCGGCCATATGGTCGCCGATTTCGGGATGCGCATCGCGGCATCGAGCTTGCTTGATGAGACAACGCCGCTCGTCTTCAGCATCTGGGACGACCCAAACGGCGAAGCGCCGCCGTTTTTCTGGCAAATCATCGATCATCTCGCGATCGATCGCAGCCGGGTTCTGCTCGTGCGCAAGCCGATGCGGTTCGGGCGATTGTTGGTGCTGCCGCAGGCTGAAAGGCGCTTCGGCAGCGGACCGAGTCGGCCCCATTTGCGGCTCATGGATGCGATCACCGCAGGCGAAGCCTATCTTGACGACGCGCTGGCCGCCGCCGGAGTCACGGTGTTTCACCCCGAGAGCGCCGATCTGCACACCCAGTTGAGGCTGTACAGGCGTGCGCGCTGCTTGATCTTCTCCGAAGGCTCGGCTCTGCATGCATTGCAGTTGCTGGGGCGCGTCGATGCGGAGATCGTTATTCTGGCGCGCCGACCCTGGGCGCGTATGACTGCCGTCGCGCTCCGGCCGCGCGTGCGCCGCCTCAGGCATATTCGTGCGGCGCGCGGGTTTATCTACGGATTGCTGCCCTCCGGGCACCGTCAGGAGCCGGCCGGGATCAGCGTGCTCGACGAGCGCCGATGCATTTCGAGCTTGCGGGCGCTCGGCATCGACATCGCGCCGTTCTGGGACCCGAGGGTCTTTGCTGAACATCGAGACGGCGATATCAGCGCCTGGATCGGACACCGCCTCGCCTTCGCCACCCACCCGCGAGAGCGCCACACGATCGAGAGGCGCCTTCGCGCTCTGTCGCTACGGCACGTGATGCCGGCGATCTCAGCGGTCGGAGGGGCCTAACGAAGCGGGCGCGGCGGCGGGTCTTATGCCGGAGCCACCGGAACTCCGATCGGCCGCCGCATCAGCCAGAGAAGCAACAGCAGCGCCGGCGCGCAGAACAGCGTGCAAACGACAAAGAACGGTATCCACCCCAGCGCCTCGGCCAAGGCGCCGCCGGACGCCGCCAGCACGTTGAGCCCGACCGTCGCCAGCGACGACAGCAGCGCATATTGCGTCGCCGTAAACTCGCGGCTGCACAAATTCGACAGATAGGCGACAAACGCCGCAGAGGCCATGCCGCCCGTCACATTCTCGGCGGCGATCGTGACGGTCAATACCGCAACGTCATGACCGGCCCAGAACTGCACCGCGTACATCAGATTCGACAAGGCCTGCAGCCCGCCGCCGATCAGCAGCGCGCGAAACACGCCGATCCGCGCCGCCAGCAAACCGCCGGCCGCGACCCCAACGAGCGTCGCGATGACCCCATAGACCTTCGAGATCGTCGCGACCTCCACCTTGGTGAATTCGAGCGCGACATAGAGCGGGTTCGACATTGAGGCGGCCAGCGCGTCGCCGAACTTGAACAGCACGATAAAGACCGCGATCGCGGCCAGCTGCAGGCCGCCGGCGCGTTCGTACATCTCATAGAATGGCGAGACGACGGCGCGGCCGAGCCATGCCTGGATGCGCGCCCACGCCGTCGGCCCCGGCAATGCCTCCGGCGGACGAATGCCGCCCGGCTCCGGGGTCAGGCACACGGTCACCATGCCGACCAGCATCAACGCCGCCATCAAGGCGTAGGCGAAGGTCCATCCGCCATAGCTCGCGGCATAAAGCGCGCCCGCGCCCGAGGCCAACAAGCCAAAGCGGTAGCCCCATTGCGTTGCCGCGGCGCCAGCGCCTTGCTCGTCGGGGCGCAACAATTCGATGCGATAGGCGTCGATGACGATGTCCTGACTCGCCGACAGGAACGCGACCACCACCGCCGCGAGCGCCGTTGCGACGGCATCGACGCGCGGATCGGTCATCCCGAGCGCCAGGATCGCCAAGGCCAGTAGGAACTGGATCACGAGCGCCCAGCTGCGCCGCCGCCCGAGCCGCGCGGTCAGAAACGGGATCGGCATCCGGTCGATCAGCGGCGACCACATAAATTTGAGGCTATAAGAGGTCCGCACCAAGCCGAACAGACCGATCGCGGTCAACGATACGCCGATCTCGGCAAGCCAGTAGGACAAGGTGCCAAAGGTCAGCGCCAGCGGCAGCCCGCTCGAAAAACCCATGAACAGGATCGCGATGAGCCGCGGCTGGCGATAAACCCGGAGCGCATCGGCCCAGCCCCGCACGGACCATCGCCTTGATGCGGCGCGGTCCGGCTTTCCGGCGGTTTCGGCGACGCGGCTCTGCTCGGATACCGTCATTCCCAGGCCCCCCTCCCGGGTGTCATCTCGGGGGAAGAAAGCCCGGAATCGATCAACATAAGATTACCGCGAAGAAAGATGGCCGAGCCGCCGCTTATTTCGCCTTCTCGGCATCGGCGGCGACCTGCATCTTCACGATCTTGTCCGGGTTTGTGACGCTGCCGTTGCGGGCCGGGTCGCCCTTTTTGATCTGATCGATGTACTCCATGCCCGAGCTCACCTTGCCCCAGATCGTGTACTGGCCGTCGAGCGAGGGCGCCGGCCCGAACATAATAAAGAACTGACTGTCGGCGCTGTTCGGATCGCTGGCGCGCGCCATCGACAGGATGCCGCGCACATGCTTTTCATTCGAGAACTCGGCCTTCAGCTTGTGGCCGGAGCCGCCCGCGCCGGTGCCGGTCGGGTCACCCGTCTGCGCCATAAAGCCGTCGATGACGCGGTGGAAGGGCACACCGTCGTAGAAGCCACGCCGCGCCAGCGCCTTGATCTGCGCGACATGCTCCGGCGCCAGATCGGGGCGCATTTCGATGACGACGCGGCCGGCCGGCACGTCGAAGTAAAGGGTGTTTTCGAGATCCGCTGCCATGGCCGTGCCTCCCAATGCCAGGGCCGCGATCAGCCCAAAGAGCCCGCGCAAAAATGCTTTCATCGATGAGAACCCCACTCGCCCAGAACTTATCCAAACCCGCGCTGCGGCGACAGTGGCTAATCCGCACGGGTCATCGGCATGCGCTGGCGCTCGTACCAGCCGCCACGGCGGAAACGGTCGAGATAAGTCGGCAGAATGGCCTCGACCGTGGTCGGCGCGATGCCGAGGGTCGCGAGCGTCAGCGCGCCCGAGGAGACGATATTATCACGCTTTAACATCTCGACCTGGTCGGCGGTCAGCGGCGGGTTCGGCAGAATCGCCATGAGCCGCGCCTGCAGCGAGGCAATGCCGAACGGGACGTCGATCAGGAGGCGCTTTCGGCGAAGCTCCTCGAGCAAGAGCTCCATCAGCGCGCGCAAGGTATAAACCTTGGGGCCGCCCAGCTCGTAGGTGCGGCCGGCGCTGGCGGGATCGTCGAGGCAGCGCACCGCTGCGTCCGCGACATCGCCGACATAGACCGGCTGAAACCGGCTCAAGCCGCCGCCGATCAGCGGCAATGCCGGTGAGACCATTGCCAGCCCTGCAAAGCGGTTGAAGAACTGATCCTCCGGGCCAAACACGATCGAGGGCCGCAGGATCGTCGCTGTCGGAAAAGCGTCGCGGACCGCCTGCTCGCCGGCCGCTTTGCTGCGGGCATAGGCCGACGTGGCGCGCGGATCGGCGCCGATTGCCGAGAAATGGATAAAGCGCTCCGCTCCCGCCTCACGCGCCAAACGGGCGAGCCGCGCCGGCGCGGTATGGTGCAGCCGGTCGAAGCGCTGCGAGCCGCTCTCGCGCAGAATCCCGACGCAATTGATGACCGTGTCGTTGCCGGCGAGGAAGGCGGGCAGCAATCGCTCGTCTTCGACCGCGATATTGAGCAGCCCGACCTGCCCGACATCGCCCTTCAGCTTGAGGAACTTGGCCGCGGCGGCGTGGCGGCCGCCGACCGCCAGCACGTCGCCGCGCTCGGCCAGCCGCTTGACGATATAGCGCCCGATAAACCCCGGCCCGCCGAGGATCGCCACCCGGTGATTCATGCCCGCTCCTTGAAGGCGAGGCGCGCCTTAGCAAAACCGCCGCGCCCGGGCAATCCTGGCGTGGGCTGCTCCTTGCGGACGAACGACCAGAGAGTGTTCTAGGCCTTTTTCACCGACAGCATGTAGTTGTCGAAAGGCTGTTCCACCACCCGAAACCACTGGTGCTCGTCATCCAGGAATTTTCTCCAGGGCTCGTAGATTGCCTTCCATTTCGGGTTGTTCGCGGAGTACTCGGCATAGACCTCCTGGGTCGCCTTGTAGCAGGCGTCGAGGATCTCTTTGGAGAATGACCGCAGTTGCGCGCCGCCGGCGATCAGGCGGCGCATCGCGGCGACGTTATCGGTATCGTATTTGCCGATCATCCACCCTTCGGCGTCGGCGCAGGCTGCGGTCAAGATCGCCTGATAGCTCTTTGGCAGCTTCTGCCACTCCCCAAGGTTGATATAGGCCGATAGCTGCGCCTGGCCCTCCCACCAGCCGGGCGTGTAGTAGTATTTGGCGACCTTGTAGAAGCCGAGCTTCTCGTCGTCATAAGGACCGACCCATTCCGCGGCATCGATCGTGCCCTTTTCGAGCGCAGGGTATATGTCGCCGCCCGGGATCGTTTGCGGCACGACGCCGAGCTTCGCCAAGATCGCCCCCGCGGTTCCGCTACCGATGCGGAACTTGATGCCCTTGAGGTCGTCGACGGTCTTGATCTCCTTCCGCCACCAGCCGCCCATCTGGGCCCCGGTGTCGCCCGCCGGCACGTTGTAGACGTTGTAGTCCTTGAAGAAATTGCGCAGCAGATCGAGCCCGCCGCCGTGCGTCATCCAGGCGTTCTGCTGACGCGCATTCATACCGAACGGGATCGTACAGTCGATGCCGAAGGTCGGATCCTTGCCGACGAAGTAATAGCTGGCCGTGTGACCCATTTCGACCGTGTTGTTCTGGACCGCGTCGAGTACCTGAAGCGCCGGGACGATCTCGCCGCCGGCAAAGGCGCGGATCTGGAACTTGTTGTCGGTCATCTCGGCGACCCGCTTGGCGAGGTATTCGGCGCCGCCGTAGATCGTGTCGAGGCTTTTCGGCCAGCTCGTCGCCATGCGCCATTTGATCTCGGGCTGGGATTGCGCGATCGCCGGTGCCGCCAGGGCCGCCCCGACCAGCCCGACACCCCCGCCTGCAAGCAAGCTCCGCCGCCGCATCGCGATCCTCCCTCGGTGTCCGGCCAGCGCCGCCGGTTGCCCAATTTATAACCGATGCGGTCTAGAGATAGCGCCACCAAAGGTAAAGGGTGCTGATGCCGACGCTGATCAGCATCAGGCCGAAGGCGTGCTTCGTATAAGTCAGAAACCCGAACGGGACGCCGTTGCGTTCGGCGATCCCGGCGACGGTCAGATTGGCCGAGGCGCCGATCAGCGTACCGTTTCCGCCGAGGCAGGCACCCAATGAGAGGGCCCACCACAGCGGCATCAGCTCCTCGGGGCCGCCGAGATGCGGCGCCAGCTCTCGGATCAGCGGGATCATCGCGGCGACAAACGGGATGTTGTCGACGATCGCCGAGAGGATGGCCGATCCCCAGAGGATCGCCATGGCGGTCGCGGTCGGATCGTGTCCGGTCAGGGCGATCAGCTGCTGCGCCGCAAGGCTCAAGAGGCCGGCGGCATCGACGCCGTGCACGATGACGAACAGGCCGAGAAAAAAGAAGATCGTGATCCAATCGACCTCGGCAAAGGTCTCGGTCACCCTGAGCGTCTGCTTTTCCTTCTCGCGGTGGTGCTCGAAATTGTGGAAGAGCATCAGGACCGCCGCGCCGAACAGCGCGATCGTGCCGGGCTGCAGTCCGAGGGGCCCAGCCGCGACGAAAGCGGCGATGACGCCGCCAATGACGAAGAGCGAGGTGCGCATCAGCGGCAGGTCGGTGATCATGCCGCGCTCATCGAGCGCCATGACCCGCGCCCGCGCTTCCGGGGTCGCCCGCATGTCGCGCCCCCAGATCAGATGCGTGGCGATCAATTGCGCCGCCATGACGACAATGATGACCGGCGTCAGGGCGACGACAAAATCGTTAAAGCTGAGATGCGCCGCCGAGCCGATGATGATGTTGGGCGGATCGCCGATTAGGGTTGCCGTGCCGCCGATGTTCGAGGCGAACACTTCGGCGAAGAGGAACGGGTAGGGCGGCGCTTCGAGCAAGCGGGTGACGGACAGTGTTACCGGCGCGATCAACAACACCGTCGTGACATTGTCGAGAAAGGCCGAAACAACGGCGGTCACCAGCGACAGCATCGCCAGCATCGCCCAGGGCTGGGCGCGCCCCTTTTTGGCCGACCACACGGCAACGTATTCGAACATGCCGCAGCGCCGCGCGATCGCGACCAGCACCATCATCCCGGTCAAGAGGGCAATCGTGTTGAAATCGATGCCCCGGATCGCTTCGTCCTGGCTTAGGACGCCCGAGACGACCATCGCGCCCGCTCCGAGCATCGCGATGATCGAGCGGTTGATGCGGTCCGTGATGACCAGCACATAGGTCAGCACGAAGATGATCGTCGCGGTCCACATCTAAGCGGCTCCGTCAATCCCCGCGGCGGCGATCTGTT